>CAYNSP010000018.1:0-22250 GCA_964400035.1 uncultured Acidimicrobiaceae bacterium
ACGAATGCTTCGCCGAGCCGGTACTGGTTCATCTTCATCTCGAGACCGGTCAGCCTGAAGAAGGTGGCCGTGCGCTTGTCGAGACGTCGCTCCTTGAGAATCCGGCTCATCCGTTCCTGGGACCTGAGATGGTCGGCCCCGAGACGGTCCATGACCACATGACCGTGACCTTCCACCAACGACATGAGGGCTTGAACCCTGTCGACCACCTCGTTCTGCTCGGGTGACCCGAGGAGGCCGAGGATTCCACGTTCATCAACCGCCGGACGTCCTTCGGATCGGCGGTTGTCGATCTCCTCCAATACCCTGGCCAACCGCCCCGGCTCCGGTTTGGCCGACTCGATCAGGTCGGTGACCAGACCCATGAAATAGTCGCGGAGCCATGGGACACCCTGGAACTGGGCGCGGTGGGTGAGTTCGTGAAGGGCGACCCAGAATCTGAACTCCGACGGTCGGAACTGGTGCTTGCGCTCCATCTCCAGAATGTTCGGCCCGACATAGATGACGGTGTCAGAGGGGTCACCGCCGGGGAGGACCAGTTCATACTGGCCGAGGACTCTCCGTGAGAGGAACCCCAGAATCCAGCTCAACTCGGTGTCGGTGACCCGCTTTGCCATCGCCGACGACGACTCGCCGAGACGTTCTTCGATCTTGCGACGGGCCGGCTCGATCATGTGATTGAAGGTGCCGATGTTCCGTTCCACCCATTCGGTGCGACCGATGACGGCGGTCGCCGGCTCACCGGGCAGGTCCAGCCCTGTGGCCTCCGGGATCAATCGGGAGACCTGGAGGGTGAGCTGCTCCATATCGGAGCGAAGGGCGTCGAGGTGGTAGGTGTCGGCGAGGGGGTAGTTGCCGGCGATCCGGCGGACGAAACGACCCTGGGCGGGTCGGGAGGGAATCACTCCTCGACGATTCGGTACCGCTTGCGCACCACGTTGGTGAAGTATCGAATCGAGGTGATCAGGATCACCAGGACCCCCAGCACAAGAGCGGTGGGGATCAGATACCGGTAGGTCCACTCCAGCGCGGTCCCGGTGTCGGGTGGAGGCGCGATCGGTACCGCAGGCTCGAGGTTTCCTTCCTGGCCTAGTGCCGGCAGGGAAAGGCTCAACAGCATCACGGAGGCAACGATCCGGAGCAATCGAATCTTCATGGTGGGGAGACTACCAGTACCGGTCGGTAGCCAGTACCTGTACCTGGTAACCGGTACCCAGCACCGAGCACTCAGACTTATGCGTCGACTGAGGGTTCTGTCGTCAGGAGATCTTTGAGACGTTCGAAGAATGCGGGGGGCAGGTCTTCGGAGAGACGTTCCTTGACCATCCCGAGAAGCTTCTTCTCGAATGCGTAAGGCCTATCACAGGAATGACAGGCGTCGACGTGGTCTCTTATCTCCTGAGCGGTGACACCGTCGAGTTCGGAATCGAGATATGCGTAGAGGTTGGCAAGGGCCCGTTCGCAGTTAGTCATGGTTCCACCGCATCCTCCGGGAGCAGTCCTCGTTTACTCGCGTAGTCCCACAACGCCTTCTGCATCGCCTTTCTTCCCCGATGCAGACGCGACATGACAGTACCGATCGGAATATCGAGGATTTCGGCAATCTCCTTATAGGAGAATCCTTCCAGGTCGGCGAGGAGCACGGGGATCCGGAAGTTCTCGGGGAGATCCTCCACCGCCCGCTTGATGTCCTCTTCGACCAGACCGTCGAGGACGCGGTCCTCTGTGGTCCGGGACAGCTCACCGCTGCTCCCGATCCGTCGGTACATGTACAGGTCTTCGACATCACCGAGATCGACCTCACTCGGCCGTCTCGACTCCTTGCGGTACTTGTTGATGAAAGTGTTGGTGAGGATCCGGTACAACCAGGCTTTGAGATTGGTCCCCTCCTCGAAGGTGTGGAACGCCCGGTAGGCCTTGAGGTATGTCTCCTGAACGAGATCCTCGGCATCAGCAGGGTTGCGGGTCATCCGCATCGCCGCCGAGTACAGCTGGCGTGCGTATTGGAGGGCCTCCTGCTCGAAGGTCGCCTGATCGGCCATGTGGTGCGGCACGGTAGTCATTCCAATTACGGACCAAAGTCCCTACTTGGAAACTCGCCGGCGTACGTAGAGTGCGCCGCATGACTCCAAGGAACTCCGGCGCGTCTGAAACCCGCGTCTTTGACCGTCTTCTTGTAGTGGTGGGCCTCATCGGTGTGGCCGCCCTGATCCTCGCCATCATGGCTGCGATGCGTTCCGACGCGGCGGCGCCCGGCACCACCGTCCCGGGACCGCAGACGGCCCAGGTGGAACTGTCCGATTTCGCCATCAGAGGCGACCTCAGCGTTGATGCCGGACCGGTGATCCTCGAAGTCACCAATATCGGGGCGATCGCCCACAATCTCGTCGTGGAAGATCTGGGTCAGCGGACCCGCGACCTCAACAACATGGACACCGAGCGTCTCGATCTCGGGACCCTGGCCGAAGGTGAGTTCACGGTCTTCTGTGATGTTCCGGGTCACCGGGAGGCGGGTATGGAGGCTGTGTTGGTGGTTGGCGAGGGTGGGGACGGTGGCCATGACCACGGACCCGACGCTGACTGGCCGACCCTGGATCAGAAGATGCTGGACTCGTTCGCCCCCTTCCCGGCGGAAACTCAGGGGAAGGGGAACCAGTTGCTCGAACCGACCATCCTTCCGGATGGGACCAAGGAGTATCACCTCACCGTGGCGATCACGCCCTGGGAGGTCGAGCCAGGCAAGTTCGTAGATGCCTGGACCTACAACGGCACGGTCCCTGGCCCCCACATCAAGGTCGATGTGGGCGATCGGATCAGGGTCGTGGTAGACAACCAGCTCCCGGCCGCAACGGACATCCACTGGCATGGGATCATCGTTCCCAATTCGATGGATGGTGTGTCCCCGTTGACGCAGGATCCGATCCGGCCGGGGGAAACCTTCACCTACGAGTTCACCATCAGGGAACCCGGAATCGCCATGTATCACGCCCACCTGCACGGGCAGGTGGCCATCCCCAACGGCCTGTTCGGGACGATCATCGCCGGAGAAGTTCCGCTCCCCAAGGGCATGACCGTCTCGGGTAGGGAGATTCCTGCCGATCTCGAGCCGGATCAGGAGATCATCATGGTGCTCAACGACGCCGGGGTTATCGGGTTGAGCCTGAACGGGAAGTCGTTCCCGGCCACCGAAGCGTATTTCGGCAAGGTCGGCGACTGGGTGATGGTGCACTACTACAACGAGGGGCTCCTGGTTCACCCGATGCATCAGCATCAGTTCCCACAGCTGGTCTTCGCCAAGGACGGGATCGGGCTGGACCAGCCTTACTGGGCCGACGTGGTCAATGTGGCCCCGGGTGAGCGGTACTCGGTCTTGTTCAATCTGTCCGACCCCGGTGTCTGGGTGTGGCACTGCCACATCCTCAACCACGCCGAACGTGCCGATGGCATGTTCGGAATGGTCACGGCGTTCATCGTCGAGGAGGGCTGAGGCCCTCCTCGACCCGGAGCCGGAGAGGGGGATTGAACCCCTGGCCTGCCGATTACGAATCGGCTGCTCTACCACTGAGCTACTCCGGCGGAACTCCAATGATAAAAGCAGGTCGGAATCTCAGCTAGATGATGGGTGCCACCCGCTGGCTGAACGATTCGGAAGACCCCTTTTGATCGAGGTTCGACGAACTAGCTTGACGGCGACCTGAAAGGGGAGTCGTGAGCGGATTGAAGAAACTTGTACTGGTGGGTGCGATTCTGGCGTTCCTGCCGGCATGCACCATGAGGGCCACTCTGGGTGTTGATATCAAGACCGACGGATCGGGGGAGATGAGTGCCATCATCGCCCTCGACAGCGAGGCCCGGGCCCTCCTCGAGTCGTTCAGCGATGAGGAGATCGACTGGAGTGACCCTTCCTCTCTGGACATCGATCCCGAAAGCGAGTTCGGCGCCACCGAGATCCACCCCTATGAGGATGGAGACTTCCTCGGGTTCCGCACCGTGGGGACCTTCGACTCACCCGAGGACGTCCCCGATGACTCCGGTTTCAAGATCACCGTTGATGGCACGACGGTCACGTTCCTCATGGAGGAGGACCTGGTTCCTGAGGACGAGGCCGAGCAGATTCCCGCAACGGCCTTCGATGTCTCAATCCGGGTCAAGATGCCTGGAAAGGTGACCTCACACAACGCCACAGAGGTCGCCTCCGACGGCACCCTGGTCTGGAAGGTCGACATGGCTACTGCAGCGCCGGCACCTATGGCGGTGTCAGACACTTCCGGTGGCTCATCGATGCTGCTCTGGATCGGTCTGGCGGTAGCTGCGGTGGCTCTGATTGCCGCCTACTTCGTCTCCCAGAATCGGCGTAAGCCGGGCCCGGTTGCCACCCAACTCGGTGGCAATCTCATGGGCGAGGAGGAGTAGGGCTCTCTCAGCTCTCCGAGCCGAGTGAGGCGAAGAGATTGGTGAGCACCAATTCCCGGCGAAGGTTCGCCTGAATATCGACAACCGCGTCGAGTGTCAGTTCGGCGTTTCGGACTGCCCTGCGTGGTGAGACGTCGGTGAGATCTGCCAGAGGGAGATCGGTGTTGCGCACCGGGCCACCCATTTGCAGTGACGCCGAGTCGGTGTACCACGAGGCGAGGATCTCCAGACCTGAGACCAGGAGTGACATCTCCACCCGCCGTCTCGCCCTTTGCGTCTGATCCTTCCCCATGTCGTCGGAGATCGCCTCATCGACCAGAGGTGTGATCCGGTCGAGGACCACCGTTGCCAGATGCTGACTCTCGCCCGGGTTCGAGGTCACCTTGCGTGGAAGGGAAAGCCAGAGCTTGCGGAAGTCGGATACCTCGGCCCGCTCCAGCAGGGTCAGGGCCAGACCGGGTCGGCCTCCCGCCACGATCGACAGACCCTCCGCCTCATCGTCGTCGAGGCCCCGGTCGATCAGTGATCGGGCCACTTCGGTCTGTGGGACACGGCCCATCTGGATCGTCCGGCACCGGGAAGCCACGGTGGGTGGGAAGTCTGCGTCCGACTCGGCTACCAGCAGGAACACCGTCGACGGTGTCGGTTCCTCCAGGGTCTTGAGCAGGGCATTGGCGGCCGGTTCGGTCATCGTCCCGGCCTCGGGGAAGAGGAACACCATTCGCGCCCCTTCGACCGGGGTCATCGAGGCTCTTCGGACCACCTCTCGCGCTTGCTCAACACCAAGGCTTGACGCTCCCTCGGGCTCTACCACGATCAGGTCCGGGTGAGTCCGGGCCAGGGCGAGCCGCCGGGTCCTGGCGTTTGCTTCCTCCGATCGGGTCGGATCGAGAAGGAGACCTGCGGCAAACCGTGAGGCGATGTGCTCCTTGCCTATCGACGGGGGGCCGACGAACAGATAGGCGTGGGCGGGATTGTCCAGGTCGCCCTTGAGGAGTTCAACGACACTCCCATGGCCGATCACGTCGTCGAAGAGGTCGGTCAACCGACAGCCTCCAGGATCCTGTCGACCAGGGACGCCGGATCCAACGACCCGTCGAGGACGATGACCCGGTCGGGTTCCGCACGGGCAAGTTCCAGATAGGCATGTCTCACCCTGGTCTGGAACTCGATGCCTTCACCGCCGATCCGGTCGGCCCGGTGCTGGCGGCCCAGTCCGGTGGCCGGGTCGACGTCGATGACAAAGACCAGATCGGGGACCACGCCACGAAGCCCCAACTCATTGACCATACGTAACTGGTCCACGCCCAGACCGCGGGCATGACCCTGATAGGCCAGTGATGAGTAGTAGGTGCGGTCACTGATGACCCACGTTCCCGCCTGCAGGGCGGGGGCTACCACCTGTGAAGTCAGCTCGGCACGCTGGGCGGCAAACAACAGTGCTTCGGTCCAATCGTCGAGTGCTTCGGAGTCGAGGAGCAGGGTTCGGATCACCTCCCCGACCTCAGTCCCGCCGGGTTCCCGGACCACAAGGACCTGGTGTCCAAGCTGTTCGAGACGGTCGGCCAGGGCGGCGGCAACTGTGCTCTTGCCACTCCCGTCGATCCCCTCCAGGGCCAGATAACGACTCACAATGCCAACGGTAACCCGCCCCGGTGACGCATTATCCGTATTGACTAGTCGTGGAACTTAGGATCAACTACCCGTCCCAATGGCAAGATCTCTCGTAATCGTCGAGTCTCCCACCAAGGCCCGCACCATCTCCGGCTTCCTCGGACCGGACACCCGGGTGGAGTCTTCGGTGGGTCATATTCGCGATCTCCCCCGTTCCGCCGCCGAGATTCCGGCGAAGGTGAAGGGGGAGCCTTGGGCGCGTCTCGGGGTCAATGTGGATGATGACTTCGAGCCGCTCTATGTGGTCCCCTCAGAGAAGAAGGCTCAGGTCAAGAAGCTGAAGGACGCCATGGACGGGGTCGAGGAGGTCTACCTGGCGACCGACGAGGACCGCGAAGGCGAGGCCATCGCCTGGCATCTGGTCGAGGTCCTCAAACCCAAGGTGCCGGTGCGTCGCATGGTCTTCCACGAGATCACGAAGTCGGCGATCGAAGAAGCCTTCGCCAACCCCCGCCATCTGGACGAACGTCTGGTCCGGGCCCAGGAGGCCCGACGCATCCTCGACCGCCTCTACGGCTACGAGGTCTCACCGGTGCTCTGGAAGAAGATCCAGCCCAAGCTCTCCGCGGGTCGGGTGCAGAGTGTGGCGGTGCGGATCGTGGTCGAGCGGGAACGGGAGCGGATGGCCTTCACCCCCGCCGGGTACTGGGGGATCGAGGGCTCCTTCGCCCCGGCCGCTGATCTCGACCACACCTTCCCCGGTCAACTCCACAGCGTCGACGGGGTCCGTGTGGCCGAGGGTCGGGACTTCGACTCGTCCGGGAAGCCCGTGGGTGAGGTTGTGGTCCTCGATCAGGACCGGGCAGTCGCTCTGGCCACCGCCCTGGGGGACTCCGAGTTCGAGGTTTCAGGCGTCACCGACAGGCCGTATACCCGTAAGCCGTACCCACCGTTCCGTACCTCGACCCTCCAGCAGGAGGCGGGTCGCAAACTCCGCTTCTCGTCGTCCCGGACCATGTCGGTGGCCCAGAGGCTCTACGAGAACGGATACATCACCTATATGCGGACCGACTCGCTTTCGATGTCTGAGGCTGCGGTGACATCGGCCAGGGCCCAGATCGCCAAGCTGTACGGCGAGGAGTACCTCTCGCCGACACCGCGCAAGAGCGGTGGGAAGGTCAAGGGTGCCCAGGAAGCGCATGAGGCGATCCGACCTGCCGGCGACGTGTTCAAGACCCCCGAGCAGGTAAGTCAGGAAGTCGGTCCCGACGAGGCAGCCCTCTATGACCTGATCTGGCGGAGGACCATGGCCTCCCAGATGGCGGACGCAAAGGGAGTGTCTGTGTCGGTGCGGATGGAGGCGACCGCATCGACGGGTGAAAAGACCATATGGTCGGCGTCAGGTCGAACCATCACCTTCCCCGGGTTTCTCAAGGCTTACGTTCAGGGCTCGGATGACGACGACTCCGAGAAGGACGATTCGGAGAGCATCCTCCCGCCACTGGCAGAGGGCGACCTGCTGGCCGTGGAACGACTCGAACCGACCGGACACGAGACCCGTCCACCGGCGCGGTACACAGAAGCTTCCCTGGTCCAGAAGCTGGAAGAGCTGGGTGTGGGCCGGCCCTCCACTTACGCATCGATCATGTCCACCATCCAGGACCGGGGTTACGTGTTCAAGAAGGGCTCGGCGCTGGTCCCAACCTTCACCGCCTTCGGTGTGGTGACACTTCTGGAGCGCCACTTCCCCCAACTCGTCGATTACGAGTTCACCGCCTCCATGGAGGGCGATCTCGACCGCATTGCCGAAGGCGAGGAAGAGTCGGTCCCATGGCTGAGAGCCTTCTATTTCGGAGAGGACGGATTGAAGGAGAACGTGGCCCGTCATCTCGACGAGATCGACCCCCGCGAGATCGGGTCTATCCCGATTGGTATGGATGGTGAGGGGGTACCTGTCGTTGCCCGGATCGGACGGTACGGACCGTATGTGGAACGCGGCGATGAGCGCGCATCGATCCCGGCCGATATGGCCCCCGATGAACTCGACGTCGCTCGGGCCTTAGAGCTGATCGAGACCCAGAACACCGGGACCAAGATCTTCGGGACCGACCCCGAGACGGGTCTGACCGTGTACGGGATGACCGGGCGATTCGGCCCGTACGTCCAACTCGGTGAACAGGAAGAGGGTTCCAAGACCAAGCCAAAACGGGCATCCTTGTTCCGGTCGATGAATCTCGAGGAGATCGGACTTGACGACGCACTCAGACTCCTGTCGCTCCCACGTGTGGTTGGTCAGGACGAGAGCGGAGTCGACATCGTCGCCCTCAACGGTCGTTACGGCCCATACATCCAGCGGGGTAGTGATAGCCGCAGTCTCGAGTCCGAGGAACAGTTGTTCACCGTGACCGTGGAGGAAGCGCTGGCCCTTCTCGCCGAGCCTCCCCGACGTCGCGGTCAAGCAAGATCGACGAATATGGCCGAACTCGGCGAGGATCCCGAATCGAAGGCGAAGATCGTGGTCCGCAGCGGCAAATTCGGACCTTATGTCACCGACGGCAAGGTGAACGCCTCGATCCCGAAATCGGAGAACGTGGAGACGATCACCCTGGAACGGGCCCTCGAACTCCTTGCCGCCAGACGGGAACGGATCGCCAACGGATAGCAACGGCGACCGGTGTCACCCTTCCCTCCCCTGCCGTGGCTGCAACTGCTAGAGGACCGTTGCGGCCATCTCAGCGAGGGGAGAGCGCACCGAGCGCTCGAGTGTCACATGGGCGAACATCGGCGAACCGCGGAACTTCTCGATAAGGGCCGCCATCCCTCCAAACGGCGATATGTATGGGTTGTCCACCTGGGAGAGGTCACCGCAGAAGACGACCTTGGAGTCACGTGACATGCGAGTCAGGATCACTTTCAGGGTGGGCAACTCCAGGTTCTGGGCCTCGTCGATGATGACGAACTCGCCGGTTATCGACCGGCCACGGAGATAGGTGACGGCTGCCATCTCAAGTTCCCCCCGGTCGATCAGTTCCTCGATCGCCCCCCGGGCACCGTCGACACCGGCGTCGGAAAACAGGGCGTAGAGATTGTCATGGACTGCGGCCATCCAGGGAGTCAGCTTCTCGTTGATGTCGCCCGGGAGGTAACCCATCTCCTGGCGACCCACCGCCACCATCGGGCGGTACACGGACACCCGGCGGTACCGACCCTGCTCCAGAACCTGCTCCAATGCAGCGGCGAGGGCAAGGAATGTCTTTCCTGTTCCGGCCATGCCCATCAAAGAGACCGCCGGAATATCGGGGTCCAGAAGCTGGTGAAGGGCGACGGTTTGGGCGACATTCTTCGGTTCGACTCCGAACGCCCGCACATGGGTGGGGACCCGTTCGACGATGCATGTCGGTTCGGTCTGGATGACGCGGGCCAATGCCGATCTGGACGGTCCATTGCGGAGGACGATGAACTCGTTGACCTCGGCCGCCACACCCTCGATCTCCAGTTTCCCTTCATCGAATAGCCGGTCGATGGTCTCGACGTCGGTCTGGTGTTCAACCACGCCGGTCTTGATCTGCTCGACCGGCACCGTGTCTGCCCGGTAATCCTGGACTGGCACTCCGAGTTGAGCGCCCTTGATCCGGAGAGAGGCGTCCTTGGTGACCAGGACCGCATCGTGATGTCTGGCCAGGTTCAAACAGGTGGCCAGGATCCGGTGGTCAGGGGTGCTGGGGTCGAGGACCTTGGGCAGCTGGTCGGAGAAGATGCCGTTGAGTTCGATCCGGAGGGTCCCTCCTCCTGGCAGGGCTACGGGTTCGCGGAGACCGCCCTCCCTGGAGGCTCCCAGCTCTTCGAGGAGTCGGATCGCCGCCCGGGCGTTGGTGCCGACCTCATCCATCCTTGACTTCTTACGGTCGAGCTCTTCGACAACGACGAGCGGCAACACCACGTCGTGCTCATCGAATCGGAGGAGGGATTTCGGGTCGGCGAGTAGTACACAGGTATCGAGCACGAAGGTGGATGCCACCCTGATTGTCTCCTTTTTGTGGACGCCGGCTTACCCACACTTTCACGCATCGACCGGCGAATTACAAGCATCGTATTTAGCCGGGTCGGTTGGGGTCTCAGCGACGGGAGGCGACGTGATGCCGGATGACCTCGACTCCACCGGCGTTGAGGACCCGGTCGGGGGTGACCCAGGCACGCTGGGCGTAGAGGACTCCGTAGTTCATTCGGACCAACTCCCGGGTGTGATGGGAGTCTGTGGCGGTCACCAGGTTGACACCCATGTCCATGGCTTTCCGGGTGACGTCGGTGGTGGCGTCGAGACGGTCGAGTGCCCCGTTGATCTCGAGGGCGACTCCGGTTATCGCCAGACCCTCGAGGACCTTGTCGACATCCATCTCTACCCCGGGTCTGCGACCCACGTAACGACCGCTCAGATGGCCGATGGTGTTGACCGCGGGATCCTGGAGGGCGGTGAGAATGCGCACAGTCTGCTGTTCGGCGGTCAGATCGAAATGGCTGTGGATCGAGGCGACGCAGTAATCGAATTCGAGCCGGAACGAGGGGTCGTAGTCGAGCCCACCATCGGGACCGATGTTCAACTCGCATCCGAATAGGAGTGCGATCTCCGGGTAGGCGTCGTCGAGACGGCGGATACGGTCACGGTGGGCGAGCATCTCCTCCCGGGTCGAACCGTTGATCGCCAGATCCTCACCATGGTCGGTGAAGGCGACGTATTCGTACCCGGCGTCAATGGCGGCTTCGATCATCTCCTCGAGGGTCGACCTCCCGTCGCCGGACTGATCGGAGTGATAGTGCAGATCACCTTTCATGTCCTCCCGGGTGACAACCATCGGGAGGGCGCCATCGGTTGCCGCCTCGATTTCCCCACGGCCCTCCCGCATCGTCGGGGGGATGTAGGTCAGGTCGAGGGCCCGGTAGATGTCCTCTTCGGTCCGGGATGCGATGACCCTGTCCTCCTCGAACAACCCGTACTCACTGAGCAGCCAGCCCCGATCGATGGCACGTTGTCGGAGGGCGATGTTGTGGGCTTTCGATCCGGTGAAGTAGAGCAGGGCCGAACCCAGTTGGTCCGGATGGACCGTCCGAACATCGACCTGTAGCCCTTCCCGGGTAAGGAACGAGGTCTTGGTCGAACCGGACCCGACCAGGTCGGCCACCTCGGAGAACCCCACCACCGTGGAATGGACGAGGGTCGGGTCGGTCGTGGCGACCACGATGTCTATGTCACCGACCGACTCCATGAAACGTCGCAGCGAACCGCAGGGCACAGCGGTTTCGACACCGGGCAGTTCGGATATCCGGTTGGCCAGCGATCCGGCCAAACCGATCACCTCATAGAGCGGGGTGCGGCGATCCTTGCCGTGGAGGCCCAGCCTCTCAATGGCGCGGGCGAACTTCTCCTCGGACTTCTCGCCCATACCGGGAAGCTCCCGGAGGCGTTGGCTGGCGATCGCATCCTTCAGTCCCTCAAGGTCCTCGACGCCGAGGCGGTCCCTGAGCATCTTCAGGGATTTCGGACCGAGTCCCGGGATCTTGGTCAGTTCGACGAAATGCGGTGGATACTTCTCCCTGAGGGCTTCCAGCTTGGAGACCTTCCCGGTCGACGCCAGTTCGAGGATCTTGTCGGCGGTTGCGCTCCCCACACCCTTGATCGCGGTCAATTCCGATTTGGACAGACCGGCCAGATCCCCCGGGTAGCCCTCGATTCCGGCAATGGCGTTCTCGTAGGCCCGGACCTTGAACGCCTGGGGCGAGCCCTCCTCGAGAGCGGTGAGACGGGCCAGTTCGGCGAGCATGCGGGTGATCTCGGAACGACTGACCATGCGACGAGATTATCCCCGTGGGAGGCCTGGGCCCCCGGTTCGGCCCGCAAGTGGGTTGTTCAACGTCCCAGCCAGGCTCTGGGATCGAACTCCGCCCTCGACGATGCATGGACCCTCACCTGCCCGAAGATCGGTGCGTTCACTTCTATGAACACCGTCACGGTCACGGTCCGGGTCGCCAGCGTGCTGTCGATGGGACACCGGCACTCCACAACGTTGGCCCCGTTCGCCCGGGCCGCCCGTACCGCTTCGGTCCGGGGCGGGGCCCTTCCGGTGTCCGGATGGGTGGCCACGGCCGCAGCCAATGCCGCGGCATCCGCGGCTGCGCCAGCCTGATTCCTCGCACCGACCAGCCCTCCAATTGAGGCGGTGGCTACCAGCAGCAGACAGAGGAGGGCGGTGACAGTCACCAATACGACCGTCACCGAACCCCTCTCCCTCATCGTTCCACCAGCATCGATGCCGATACCGACAGATCGACCCCCATGCTCGACGGGAATGGCGGACCGAACGCGTGACGCACCTGGATGGTGACCCGGGCCGGTTGGCCGACGACCGACGGACGGGTCACCGAGATCCTTGCCCGGTCCCGCACCGATGGTGGTAGCGCTGCCTTCACCGCCTCCACTGCCCGCGACGGGTCGGGAGACGTCGCCGCCACCCGAGCTCCATCCCTGGCGGCACCCACCAGTTCGACCCTCGACATGGTGGCCATCACCACCTGCATTCCGGCAGCGAGGATCAGCACCACCAGCGGCAAGACCAGGAAGAACTCCACGGTCGCGCTTCCCCGGCTCTGTCTCAGAACCGGCCGATGACCCAACGGAGCACCCGCCCGAACAGGTCACCAAGCAGACCACCACCACCGCTGCCACCGGTGTTCTGGATCCACCGGAGGGCCATCACCGCCAGGGCGGCGGCGGCAAGGATCACCAGGAAGTACTCGACGGTCGACTGTCCCCGCTCATCATCGAGTCTGGTGGTGACCCAGTTCCAAATACGTGTCATCTGACACTCCTTCCATCCGGTTGCCGACCGGTTGCGGGGAGAAGTGCGGAAGACTCATGGCCAGACCGAGAACAGGTCGGTGTAAAGGCTGAAGAGGGAGGGTCCGTAGAGGAGCAGCACGACACCGGGGAGCATCAAGAGAGTGACCGGGATCATCAGCCTGGCCGGAAGGGACCTTGCCCGGGACAGCCGTGACGTCCGCTCCTCTTTCAGGTCGTCGTCGAGGAGGCGGCGCACCGTCCCCGCCAGGGAGGATCCGGATCGTTGGGCACGGGCGAGCTGGGCAACTACCGGTCGAAGGTCGTCCGGGGCATGTTCCACGGCCTGTGCCAGACCCGACACCGCCGCCACCCTCGCCACCCGGGCCAGGTCCCGATGTTCGGGGAGGGCGGTGGCACAGTTGCGGAGGGCGCCCAGAACTGATTGACCCGACCTCAGTTCGACCAGAAGAATTATCAGGACGACACGTCGGGGTGGTGGACCCGGTTGGTCGGCGCGGCTACGGAGCCTGGTCCAGACAAGCTGACCGACGCATCCGATCAATGCCCCCGGAGGCCCGGCAAGAGTCAACCCGAGCGAGCCGGCAAGGACATATCTCATCGTGCCCTCCAGACCAGCACCCAGGAAATGACCACACCGATCAAGAAGACGGTGAGTCCTACTGAGGCCATCACACGTTGCCCCGATGCCGCCGTCAGGTCCCCGGCTCCACCTGAAACCAATCGCGACAGGAAGAATCCGGAGGGGAGGATCACGAACAGTGTCAGTGCGGCCCGGGCGGGTGCGGATGCCACCCGGACCTCACGAAGGATCTCCGTCTGCGCCAAGGCCAAGGATCCGACCTCGTCGAATAGATCCGCGGTCGCTCCGCCGGTCGTGGCGGCCCGGGTGATGATCGTCTCGAGTTCCCGCCGGATTCCGGGAAAAGCGGTCCCGGCCAGATCGGCTACCTCCTCGAGCGACCGGTCGGAGGCAGCATTTGCCAGATCGCCGGCTCCGAGGGTGCGGGCGGATGCGGCGATGGATTGTCTGATCGACCCACCGGCTCGAAGCTCGGAGGCGACACCGTCACAGAAGAGTGCCGCTCCCGGATCGGCCCGGCGTCGTGAGACGGCGACGACCACCGCGATGCCGGCAAGAGCTAGGAGGGGCATCAGCAGGACCGTCGCCAGGATCGCCAACCTCCTCAGTTCGACACCGATGGCGAGACCGACGGCGAGGATGATCAACGGAGTCATCTTCCACCCCTTCGCTGCACCGCCGTGATGACTCGTCCCCGGTCGGTGCGTCCGACCTGGATGAGGGCATCGACTGATTGCTCGAGCTGGCGGACGATTGCCGTTTCGGAGACCACTCCGGCCGAGAGCGCCAGGGTCTCGAGCCGCCAGAGAGCTTCCTCGGGAGAGTTGGCATGGACTGTGGTCATCGAGCCCTGGTGGCCGGTGTTGAGCGCCGATATCAGGTCTAGCGCCTCCGGGCCCCGCACCTCTCCAACGATGATCCGGTCGGGTCGGAGTCGCAGCGCCGACCGGAGCAGCTCGCGGATGGTGATCTCTCCGACCCCTTCGCTGTTCGGCGGATGGGCTTCAAGCCGGACAACGTGACCGGGCAGAGACAGTTCGGCGGCATCCTCGATGGTGACCACACGTTCGTGGTCGGGGATGAGCCGCGCCATCAGGTTGAGCAGAGTCGTCTTTCCGGCTCCGGTCCCGCCGGATACCACCACAGTCTCCCGATTGGTGACGATCTCCTTGATCAAGTCGATCTGAGCCGGTGTGGCGGTGCCGGTTCCAGCCAGGTCGTCGAGGTCGCGGACCCGCTGGGTGAAGCGACGCACGGCGACGAGTGGTGAGTCCACCGAAGCCGGGGGCAGGACCGCATGAAGACGACTCCCATCGGGAAGTCTGGCGTCGACCATCGGCCGGGTTCGGTCGAGCCGGAGACCCAGGGGTGCGATGACACGCTCGACAACGGTCACGATCTCATCGGCCGAACCGAAAGCCGTGTTGACCCGCTGGAGGCCGTGACCACGGTCGATCCAGACCTCGTCGGGCCCATTGACCAGGACATCGGTGACCTCCGGATCTTCGATCCACTGCTGGATCGGTCCGAGTCCGAGCACGCTATCGACGACCCGACCCACGTACTCACCGACACGCCAGGGCGACTCCAACTCGAGGAGTCTGCTCGCCTCGTACTCGACGGCTTTCGGGTCGAAGTCGACCTCACCCAGGGCGATCACCCGTGAGACCTTCTCGATCAGGCCCACGGCAGCTCCCAAACCCTCTGCCACGTGCTGAACCATCGACCTCTCGTTGGTTGTCCGCCGCCGAGCATGCGACGGATCTCGGAGGTGCGGAGCCGGGGCAGAACCGGACCGGGCCCGGGTGGTCTGGTGCTCCAGGGAAAGGACTGCCAGACGGCCGGCCCACTGGTCTCGGGGGCCAACCATCCCGGGTACAGGGGGTGGACCGGAACCACCGGACCCGGCCACCCGTCCTGATCGACCCGGACCACAACCGCAGGCCAGCGGGTGGCGAGTTTCTCGACCAGGGGGACGCAGGTCTCGATTTCGATGGTGCCTCTCCGGATCACCGCCACTCCGGGTCGGCCCGGACTCAGTTCATCGAGTCGAGGGCCGTCGTGGACCAGATCGGTCAGGGTTCTGGCACCGGTCGTCCCGAGTCGTGTCCCCAGGTCGACCAGGAGTGCGGTGCCGGCGGCAGATGCGAGGCCCACGGGTCCGACAACGGACAACACGGGGTCGTCGGAACGCACCCCCAATAGCCGGAATCTCTCCCTCCCCATGCGGCCGAACATATGTGATGGGGTTGTCCTCCACAAGACCCCTGTCGGGTAGCTTTGGGTCATGCGCGAGGCGGCTTTCTTCGACCTGGACAAGACGATCATCGCCAAGTCTTCAACGCTCGCCTTTACCCGTCCGATGTTCCGGGCCGGCCTGTTGACCGGCAAGACGCTGGCAAAAGCGGGTGTCGCCCAGGCCTACTACCAGGCGTTCGGAGCCGACCACGACCAGATGGAGCGGGTCAAGGAGGAGCTGGCGAATCTGACCCGTGGGTGGAAGCGAGACGAGGTGGAGGCGCTGGTCGAAGAGACGGTCGAGGAGGTGGTCGCCCCGCTGGTCTACTCCGAAGCACTGGCGATCATCGATGAGCATCGACGGAAGGGGAGAAAGGTCGTCGTGATCTCGGCCAGTCCGGAGGAGATCGTCAGACCGCTTAGCCGGTTTCTCGGTATCGAAGACGTGATCGCCACCCGCTCCGAGGTCGACGAAGAGGGCCGTTACACGGGCAATATCGCCTTCTACGCATATGGCCCGGGCAAGGCGGAGGCGATGCGGGAGATGGCGGATGCCCAGGACATCGATCTCAACGCCAGCTATGCATACTCCGACTCGGCGACTGATCTACCGATGCTCGAGGCCGTCGGTCATCCGGTGGTGGTCAACCCGGACTCCGAACTCGAAGCGCTGGCGCTGGAGCGTGGATGGGAGATCCGCCGTTTCGAATCGGCGGTGACCCTCAGGGATCGTCTCGCCGACAATGTGGTGCCCGGTGCCATGGTCGCAACCGGCGTCGCAGCCGTCCTCGCCTATTGGGCCTTGAAGGGTCGCCGGAAGGCTTGATTCAGCAAACCCTGGGTTCTACAGCCCGGCCAGCGGGTTCTACGGCCCGGAGAATGAGAGATCCCAGGTCACCCCGAGGTCGACCACTGCCCCGTAGAGGGCGCGGGGATCCCGGGGGATTGCGCCGAGAAGGTTCACGACCCGGTCAGCCAGGGCGAATCCGGACACGGCCACCATTCGGTCCCGATCTACCGCTCCGACCAGTCGCCCGTCGGCAACTCTCTGAAGTGCGTCCGTGACAGGTAGCACCAGTAACACCGCCTCGCCCCAGGTCGGGTCCGGGGTCATGTCGATGGGAGCGCCTTCAGTGTCGATGACGAGGAATCCGGGGCCCATGTGGCAAAGGTAGCCTCGCAGCACACATGACAAGGGCAATGGTCATCGTCGCCGCGGGGTCCGGTTCGCGATTCGAGGACGACAAGATGATGACCCGGGTCGGGGGTCGGCCCCTTGTCGAAATCACGGTGAGACGCATCCTCCCCCACGTCGATCGCTGTGTGCTGGTGTGTCGCAGCGACCAGATGGAACGGATCGAGTCCCTCGAACTGGATGTGGTGCTTGCCCGGGGCGGAGCCACCCGCACCGCCAGTGAGATCTCCGGTCTCCGTGCGCTCGGGGGAGTGCCTGACCTGATCGGTATTCACGATGGGGCCCGACCCAACATCGGGGATCGGGTGGTCGACGAGCTTTTCGAGACCGCTACCAGTGTCGGTGGTGCGGTACCGGTGATCGTTCCGGACCGGCTTCTGATCGACACCGGGACCCTCCGACCTGTCGACGATGTGGTGGCGGTCCAGACGCCTCAGGTGTTCATGGGAGAACCCCTGGTCCGCGCCTACCAGCAGGCGGAATCTGACGGGGTGGTCGGACATGACACCCTGGCCATTGTCCAGCGGTATGCCGATCTCGAAGTCGCAGCCGTCCACGGAGACCCCACCAACATCAAAGTGACCTATCCGGCAGACCTGGCCCGGGTCGTCCCGCTCTGAGTGTTCGGTTGTAGCGCACTTCGGTCACCGGCACGCCGCCGATCTCGTCACGCAGGGTTTCCTCGCCGAGAGTCCAGCCCTGCCTCTCGTACCAGGCCCGGGCACGAGAGTTCTTGGCGAGCACCCAGAGATGCGCCTTCCCGAAGGCAAGAGACGCAAGCTTCCGTTCGCTAGCAAGGATCAGTTCCCGACCATGGCCTGCCCCCCAATAGTCAGGGTGAACGTAGATGGCGTAGAGCTCCGCCCAATCCTCACTGCTGTCTCGGGAGGGGCCGAAGTCGGCGAAACCAACCACCAGGTCGTCAACGGTGGCGACCAACGTGTGAGTGCTGGCTTCTCCTATGTGTTGCTCCCACCATGTCGCCCGACGAACCCGATCCATGCCGTCGAGCAACTCATCCGGAAGAATTCCGCGGTACTCCACCTGCCATCCGCTGATGTGTGCATCGGCGATAGCTGTAGCGTCGCCAGGGGTGGCTCTCCGGACCCCCACTACTCCTCCTCGGATTTCTCCCCGGATTCTTTGTCCTCGGCCCCAAGCACCCAGAAGGCGAGCAGGGAAAGGGCGGCGGCCCCGAATGCAAGACCGAGGTAACCCCAGCGTTTCGTCTCACGGGTGATTCCCTCATCTTCACCGGAACCGTCGGGGATGGTGGTGTCACCGGGCAGGGAGAAGTCAGCCCCGAGGAATCCGAGGGTCATCGGTCCCGACACCTCCTTCAGCGGGCCGAGGATCTCGAAGATCACCTGCCAGTTCTTCCGGGCCACCTCCGTCCGGATTCCCCACGTTCCCGGGGTGCTTCGGGGAACCATCGGGAGGACCGTCGTCTCACCTTCCAGACCGATGTGGATGACCACCGCCTGGGTGTCCTCGGGAACCTCAACAGTGACGTCGATGACCATGGAGGTTTCGTTGATGCTGATGGTGGTGGCCCCGGCCTCCCCGAACGATCCACCGACCGGGACCGAGGCGAGGAGGAGGCCGACGAGAGCCGAACGCATCACGCCTGCCTTCTTGCCAGAAGATCCTGGAGCCGATCGGGACGATCGGTGATCACCCCGTCCACCCCGAGATCGAGCAGGGTGGTCATCTCTTCCTCGGCGTTGACCGTCCATACGTGAACATCTAACCCGGCGTCGTGGGCAATCTGAATCAATCTGGCGTCCACCACCCTGATCCCACGACTCTGGAGTGGCACCTGGAGTGCGCTGGCGCCTGCCGGCGGTTGGCTCCGGCCAAGACCGAACACCAAACGTCTGGTAGTTGCCATACCCGTCGAAGTGCGGACCCGACCCCTGGTGATCGAGCGGAACTCGGAGAGCAGACGATCCGAGAATGAGGCAACGATCACCCGTTCGTCGAGGTCGTGTGCATCGATCAACCGGGCAAGGGGTTCAGGGGTCCCCGCTGCCTTCATCTCGAGAACGAATCCGATATCGGGAAAGCTGGTGACCAGGTCCTCAAGAGCCGGCACCCGGACCCCGGTTCCGCGGTATGCCAGAGCACGGCCGTGGCGGTATCCGGCGTCGAGCCTTCGCAACTCATCCCAGGTGTATTCACTGACCGGCCCCGACCCGTCGGTGGTGCGATCGACGGTTGCATCGTGGAAGCAGACGAGGACTCCGTCCGCGGTGACCCGGATGTCGGTTTCGATGTGGCTCACACCGGTGTCGATGGCCGCAGAGAAGGCCTCCATGGTGTTCTCCGGCCAGAGGACACGACTGCCGCGATGGGCGATCGCCACCGGTGGCTTCCAAAAGGTCATGGGTGGAACGGTAGGAGTCCCTGGAAAACAAAAAGAGGCGGGACCGGCGGCCCCGCCTCTGAATACGAATCGGCTCGACCTACATCACCACGCGGTCTTTGAGACCCTTGGCCGGTGCGAAGTGTGCGTACTTCCTCGCCGGGATGTCGATGGTGGCACCGGTTGCCGGGTTGCGGCCTGTCCTGGCCGAACGTGACTTGGTGCTGAATATGCCGAATCCGGTGATGTTCACCTTGCGGCCGGCGTCCAGTTCAACGGCGATGATTCCCTCGCCGGGCTTGGTCGAGAAGATGATGTCGACGATCTCGGCGGCCTTGGCCTTCGAGATGTCCGCCTTCTTGGCGAGCTTTTCCGCCATCTCGGTCTTGTTCACGGCCCCTCCTTTGGGTCGATAACTCGCGGCTGATGCTGCGACAATGCCCGGTAACGATAGGGGAATCCCCGGATGCGCCCAGTATTTCCCGTTGTTTACGATTCGCGAACCCGAGGAGTGTGAATGAGCGTCAAGTACGAGATCGACGGCGACGTCGCCCTGATCACCTTCGACCGGCCCGATCGTTTCAATGCGATCGAGGCCTCACTTTCCCGGGGGACGATCGAGGCTCTAGAACGTGCCGGGGCTGAGGCCCGGGCCGTGGTGGTCACCGGTGCGGGTCGGGCGTTCTGTTCAGGAGCCGACCTGGCCGACCTCATCGATGATTACCGGCGTGACGGTCCCGACCTTCACGCCCACCTGGAGAAGGTCTTCCACCCGCTGGTCCGGGCGCTGCTCGACTGTCCGGTCCCGACCGTGGCCGCACTCAACGGGGTTGCCGCCGGTGCCGGGCTGGGTATGGCTCTGGCCTGCGATCTACGCCTGATGGCCGAATCCGCATCGGTCACCTCAGCATTCACCGGCATCGGATTGGTGCCCGACTCGGGGACGACCTGGTGGCTCCCTCAGATGATCGGTGTCTCCAGGGCCCTCGAACTGACCCTGACCAACCGGCGTGTCGGTGCCGAGGAAGCACATCGCCTCGGTCTCTGCATAGAGGTGGTACCCGACGCTGACCTGGTGGGGCGGGCCATGGAAACGGCCGCCGGACTCGCCGACCTGGTGCCGGATGCGCTGGTCACAACAAGACGTCTCATCCGCAATGCCGCCGGGTCCTCATTCGAGGAGGCGTTGGCGGCCGAACAAACCGAGCAGGGAAGGTTGGGGAGCACTCCCGAACACCTGGAAGGGGTAAACGCCTTCCTCGAGAAGCGGAAGCCCGACTACCGCTCGATCCGCTAGGTCAGCGGGTTACCAGGTAGATATCGAGATTCAGCTTGCCTGGGGCACCGTGACCGATCGCCACACCGATACGGTCGTTCAGCCAGGAGAGGTCAGCGTTCCCGGTCTGGAAGGTGATCAGTTCGTTGATGTCAGCCGACTGGTCGGGGTTGACCACCGAGACGCCGGTGGCCCGGTATCCGACCGAATCCCGCTTTTCACCGATGACACCGTGGATGTCGAGGTCCATGTTCCCGTCTCCGCGGATAGTCGAATAATCCACACCCGAGATAGGGCGTGCACCCTCCCAGTGGGGTCCGGTGGCGACTCCGCTGAAGCCGAAGTCGATGCGGGTCCCGGCCGGGGTGTTGCCGACCATTCGCGGTGTCATATCCGCTTCGATAGTGCAGAAGAGTTCCAACCCGGGCATCTACCAACCTCACTTCGATTTGGGGATGTCACGGTAGCGGCGACGAGTCCAGTAATGCCCTGACTTCGTCGTCGGGCACCTGATGGAAACGCTGGTACCAGGCACCGACCGCAACGAAATGGGAGGGTTGGTGGAGCACGACAACACGGTCGGCGAGAACAGACATGGTCTCGACGGTGTCGGGGGGCGCAACCGGGACGCAGACCCAGACCTCGCGGGCGTTGCGGCGACGGATAGCTTCCACGGCCGCCATCGCGGTGGCACCGGTGGCCAACCCATCATCCACCAGCAGCACCGTGCGATTGGCGGGATCGACCTGGGGGCGGTCGCCACGGTAGATCTCAGAGCGTCTGGCCAGGGTGGCCCGTTCCGCCTCCAGCTCGGCCTGGAAAGCAGCCTCGGTGACACCGGCGAGACGGATCAGATCTTCGTTTCGGATCACCACGTCCCCTTCGGCGACCGCACCCATCGCCAGCTCGGGTTGCCCGGGTAGTCCGAGTTTGCGGACCAGGACGATGTCGAGGTCACAGCCGAGCACTCTGGCCACCTCGACACCAACCGGGACACCGCCCCGGGGGAGGGCCAGAACCAATGGATCGAGGGGGGCAAGTTCGGCGAGACGCTGACCCAGGAGACGGCCCGCCTCGGTGCGGTCAGCGAACCTGGTCATGCGTAACGACGGCTGTATTCCTCGAGCCAGGGCATCACCGAATCGATGTAGTTCTTGGCCTCGGTGGTGGGCAGGCTCCTGGCCGCGTAGTTCATCAGCATGATCTGCCTGGCTGCCTGAAAGCCATCGAGTTGGAAGTCGTCGACCACCGGCCACGGCGAGATCGACTCGTAGCCGCGGCGGAATGCTTCACGGATCCTGTCCTTCTGCTCATCTGCCCTTGAGTGATAGAGACTGATCGCGATGTCCTGGGCGGGGAGGGCCAGCATCACATCCTCGAAGTCGAAGGCATAGAGGCGACTGGCCGCGATGTGGACATTCCACTCATGGAGGTCGCCGTGGACAATCTGTGCACCACCGTCTGCCCATGACTCTTTGATCACCGTGGAGGCGACGTCACTTGCCTTGAGGATCGTGGTCCGTCGTTGCATCTCGAAGAGATGCTGATACACCGGGTTGGAGAGGACCACCTGCTGAAGATGGTCGTCGTAATAGAACAACCGGTCCCACTTCCTCATCCCCTCGAGTCCACCCGGTGGCGTCCAGGTACGACCGTGGGCCTGTATCGCTGCCGACATCTGGCCCAGGAGTCTGTAGCCAAAAGTGCCCGAACCCT
>CAYNSP010000019.1:0-22129 GCA_964400035.1 uncultured Acidimicrobiaceae bacterium
ATGGTCCGTCTCGCCCTCGGCGCCAGTCCGATCCAAGCCTTCTTGGGAGGGATGTGGATAGCCTCCATCGCGCTTGTCAATGTCGTGTTCTGGACCACTACCGCATTCGTCATCGCAGAGCGGGTCGAGTACTCCGGCCAGGGCGAGATGATCCCGATGGGGAAGTGGAAGGTCGAATATCTGCCCAGGATTCCGGACCGACAGATCGGGGCGGTCGAGATCGTCGGGGCGGTCGTCGTCCAGCTCCTGGTCATCGGCGTGCTGGTCGCAATCCTTGCCGTTCCTCCCATCCCAGTACTCAATCCCGAGCTGTGGGATCTCGCCATCCCGTTGTCGCTCGTTCTGATGGTGGTCTCATTGGGATTCAGCCTCGTCAAGCTTCGGATCGGCAGATGGACTACCGGCCTGGCTGCTGTCAACGGGCTGCTCAACATCGCCTTCGTGGCTCTGTGGTATTGGATCCTGATTGAGGTGACGGTCCTCAGCGAGGAGTTCGTCGACCAACTGAATGCGGATGACTGGTTGGTTCCCACCGCTGTGATCACCGTTGCCACGATTGCCGCGGTATGCGCCTGGGACGCGATTGACGGGTACCGCAAGGCCTGCCGGGCGCGCTCCGACCGGCCTTTCTAGCCTTCTGACATCTCCGTCAGATCCGCCTCCAGCAACTCGCGCTCCTCCGGGTCCTCGATCTCAGCCAGAAGAGCGCGGGCGTGTTCGAGGTGTTCGGTGTAGGTTTCGACGTCATCCACGATCGCTGCGGCCCTGGCGATCGCCTCGTGAGCAAACCCCACGACGAACGGGTCTAGACCGTGTTCCATCGAGATCTCCAGTGAGCGTTCTCCGAAGCGGAGTGCAAGCTCCTCATAACCGAGTACCGCCGCCACCCTCGACACCTGCCAATCGGCAATGGCCCAGTTGCGTGGCTCCCCGGCGGCGTACCAGTGGTAACGCTGGGCGAAGGCAGAGGTGAGCATCTCCTCCTCCTGCTCCCGGGTCAGCGCCGACTCGTCGAGGAGGGTCCAGGTGTGGTTGAAGGCGGCCGGGGCGAAAGCCCGATGCCACCGGCTGATTTCCTCGGGTTGTCCCGATGGTTCGGTCACGTTGATACCTTAGATGGTGATGGTCGGAGAAGTCGGCGTAGAAGTGGGCGGCGAAACCGTCAGGATCACCAGTCCCGACCGTGTCATCTTCCCTGATCAGGGGTGGACCAAGCTGGATGTAGCGCGGCACTTCGCCCTGGTCGCTTCCGGTGCACTCAGGGGGATCAGGGGCAGGCCCACGATGCTCAAGCGGTACATGGAGAACGTCACCGTCGAGCCGATCTATCAGAAGCGTGCCACTGTCAATTCACCGTTCGAGACCGTGCAGGTACGTTTCCCATCGCAACGCCCGGGGCGGATGACCGTGCCACGGACCGAAGCCGATGTGGTCCGTCTCGCCCAATTGGGATGTCTCGACTTCCACCCGTGGCCGGTGAGAGCCGAAGACACCGATCACCCTGATGAACTGCGTCTCGACTTCGACCCGACACCGGGGTTCAACTTCGATCATGTCCGCCAGGCTGTGGCCGGTGCCCGCCTTCTTCTCGACGAGGTCGGTCTGGTCGGATGGCCCAAGACCTCCGGAAGCCGGGGGATCCACGTCTATATCAGGATCGAACCGATCTGGGACTTCTTCCAGACCCGCCGCGCCGTCCTCGCCTTGGCCCGGGAACTGGAACGTCGCATGGAGGGACTGGTCACCACGAAATGGTGGAAGGAGGAGCGGAACGGGATCTTCATCGATTTCAACCAGAACGCCCGTGACAAGTCGGTGTCTTCGGCATATGGGGTCCGGCCCACCGGATACGTATCGACCCCGTTTGCCTGGGATGAGTTGGATGCGATCAGAATCGAGGACTTCCCCCTCGACCGTTTCCCGGAGAGATGGGATGCGGTGGGGGATCTGACCGACGGGATCGATGAGGCGGTGGGAACGATCGACACGCTTCTGCAATGGGTACTCCGTGACGAAGAGAACGGGATCGGCGATGCTCCGTGGCCACCCCACTATCCGAAGATGCCGGGCGAACCGCCACGGGTTCAGCCCTCCAAACAGCGACGACCTGACGACGAGTACTAGGCGGCGGTCAGACCGCGTCCCGCTCCTTGAGTGACCAGGTGAGGACTCCCCACCCCACCAGGAGAATCACGACGATCTTGAGCAAACCTCCACCCACCGAGGCGGTGAGCGGCGAGACATAGACATTGGCGAGCCAGCTGGGGAGGTCTTCGGCCATACCGGCATAGGTGGCGATCGAGATCCGCCAGATGGATAGTTGGGCGACACTACCCAGGGCCTGGGAGACGATCCCTTCCAGGAGGATCACATACATGAGTCCGATGAGCAGCGCCTTCGGGACCAGGTATCCGAGGGCCACGAAGACCGCGGCGTAACCGAACGACGCGGCAACGAACATCACGAGGCCCGGAATGGTGGCGGCGAAGGGGACACCGATCGCCAAGCCGACGATCGTGGTGATCAGCCAGGCGATCGCCGAGATGGTCAGGGCGCACAGGACCCCTCCGAGGATGGCCGCGGCGGCAAACCTGCCTCTCGGGATCGGACGCATGAAGATGTAGGGAAGTGTTCCCCCGTCCTTCTCGTCGCGCAGCACGGCGACGGTCACGATGAGGAGTGCCAGGCTGAACACGGTGCCACCGGCGATCAGGGTGGAGTGGTAGGCCTCGATGGTGTTCTGCGCGGTGTCCCCACCCAGTGATGACAACCACAGGATCAGGCCGAGGATGGCCACCAGGCACCCGAGACCGATAACCCGACCCTTTCGCATCACCTGCCGGTATAGGTGGAGGGCGAGGGTGATCATCGGGTCGCCACCAGGTAGCGGAACACCGACTCGAGGGATTCATCAGCGGGCCGAACCGTGGACAAGCCCACATTGTTGAGCATTGCCAGTTCAGGAAGGGCCATCGCCAGGGCCCCGGCATCGGACGCCTCGATTCGGAGGCTCTCACCCTCCAGATGGACGCCGACCACACCGTCCACACCGATCAGGGCCGCGGCAAGTGATCTCGGGTCGGAGCACTCGACAAAGACCAGCCGGGGTCGATCGGTCATTGCCGACCGGATCGTGGCCACACTCCCCACCGCGGCGAGGCGGCCGTCGACCATCGCCACGATCCGATCCGCCATCCTCTCGACCTCGCCGAGAATGTGTGAGGAGACGATCAGGGTCTTGCCTGAAGCGCCCAACTGTTTGAAGAGTCTGATCAGTTCCGCCCGCTGTACCGGGTCGGCGCCATTGAGGGGCTCGTCGAGGATGAGCACATCGGGGTTGGTGACCAACGCGGCCGCTACCTTTGTTCGTTGACGCATCCCCTTGCTGAAACCGCCGACTTCCCGGTTCGCGGCATCCATCAAATTGACCGTCTCCAGGGCTCTGACCGCCGCCGCCTGCGGGTCGTCAACCTCGGAGAGGGCGGCCATGGTTCGTACGAACTGGAGGGCGGTGAGACGTTGGTAGACCGCCTCCTCTTCGGGAACGAACGACATCCGGGTGTAGATAGAGGTATCGGTGCGGGGGTCGACGCCGAGAACCCGAACATCACCCTGGGAGGTGCGTTGCAGACCACAGATCAGACGCATCAACGTGGTCTTTCCGGCACCATTCGGCCCCAGCAGACCGGTGACACCCGGTCCGAAGCCGATGGTCACCTCGCTGACCGCGACCTTGAACCCGAACCACTTCGAGACGTTGGCGAGGGTGACGGTATCGGTCACGCCAGCTTCTTATACCGGTAGCGGACGAACCATGCCGAGATCAGACAGACCACAAGGATCACGATCACCGACGCCCAGACGTTGAACCCGGCGAGCTGCGCCGGGAGTTCTGTTGTCTGGTCGAACAGCTTGTCCCGGATCACCCGCGGATGCTGGTCCAGGTTGAGGAGGGCAAGCCAGCGGGCACCGGGGAAGTCCTGTCGGGAGACCTGACCGGCGATGCCGCTGGCTGCGGTGATGACGGCGAGGAACGCCACCGAGGCGATGCCGGGACGTTTGATGATCGCCGACAGGAGGAAGATCAGGGCACCGTGAAGGAGGACGAACCCGAGGGTGACCACCGGCACCTTCCAAAGGATGTCGAGGTTGTCACCCATGTAGGCGATGAACCCGTCCCTGGCAATGAGGCCCAGACCGATGTGAAGGATCAGCTGGGGGACGATGTAGATGGCGGCGACCACCGTGGCAAAGGCGGCGAACTTGGCACTGAGGTAACCGTCCACCGTCAGGGGACGGGAGAAGTAGACCGACAGAACACCTCTGGTCCGGTCGGTGATGAGCAGTGCCGGGCCGGCGAAGGCGATGAAGATGATGGCGATCCACGAGTACACGTCGAACAGCTCGGCGTATCCGGGAACATCGGTCCCCAGCGCCTCGGCGATATCGCCGATCGCCCAGGCGATGGCGACATAGGCGAGGGCCTGGATGATCGAGATCGAGATCAGCGTCCAGGGGAATATCTTGGCCCGACCCTTACGGCCGAACCCGAGCAGTCGTCGGATCCCTTCGCGATAGACGGCGCGTCGTGCCCCGGCGGGTCCCCGTCGGGGTCCGTCGTAGGAGCGGTAGCCGCGGTCGTAGATCACCGGATTGGTCATTGCCTGGCCTCCGCGTTGAGGAACAGGTCCTCCAGGGATGCCGAGCCCCTACCCATCCGGATCAGACCGGCGTTGTTGCGGGCGGTCTCCTCGACTATGGCCTGCTCCAACCCTTCACCCGGCCCGACGGTGATCCGGAGACCTTCGAGGGTGACGGGCAGTCCCCGGGCCCTGAGTCCGTCGGCGACGGAAGTCGCATTGGTCAGGACATCGACGACGACCCGGGCGTCTTTCTCGAAGCCCTTGAGCGGGGCCGAGCGGAGCAGGTTGCCGGCGTCGAGCATCACCACCCAGTCGCAGGTTTGCTCGATGTCGGGAAGGACGTGACTGCTGATGATGACGTTGATGTCGAACGTGGCGAGGCGGGAGATCAGGTAGAGCATCTGCTCCCGACCGTCCGGGTCGAGTCCTGAAGCAGGCTCGTCGAGAAGCACCAGGTCCGGGTCGTGGACGATCGCCTGTGCCAGCTTGACCCGCTGTTTCATACCGGTCGAGAAGTCGCCCATGTAACGGAACCGCTCCTCCTCCAGACCGACCAGGAACAGGGTTTCTGACGACCTTCTCTTGGCGTCCTTTGGGGGCAATCCGGCAAGCTGGGCGGTGTAAGCGACAAAGTCGGCGGCGGTTTGATCATCAGGCAGACAGTCGCCTTCCGGCATATAGCCGACCCGGGCGCGGACATCGAGGGGTTCGGTGACCGGGTTGTAACCGAGGACCCGTACCTCTCCCTCCGTCTGATGAAGCAGACCGAGGAGGATTCGGAGCATCGTTGTCTTGCCGGCACCGTTGGCACCGACCAATCCGGTGACCCCGGCGGGCACGGTCAGGGTCAGGTCACGTAGGGCCACCACCGTGCCGTAGTCGTGGGTCAACCCCGTCAGTTCCACGACATTCCGCTCGGTCATAGCCGTCCAGTCTTACAGATCGGATCCGACAACTTGTTCGAATCCGGGGCCATCGGGCCGCTCCAACTGGTCCATGGTGCAGTCCATGGGGTCCTTGTCGGGCCGCCAGCGATGGAACCGGGAGGCATGACGGAACCGGTTGCCCTCGAGCTGGTCGTAGCTCACCTCGACCACCACCCCGGGCTTGACCGGGGTCCAGTCACCGTCACGATCGCCGGACCACCGGCTGGGAGCCCCGGGGGCTCGGGCCGCCTCATCGAAACTCTCATCGGCGGCGAGTTCGAGGAACTGGTGGTAGAGAGCCACCCGATCTGCGTCTCCGAACCCCGAGCAGTGTCCAATGAAATGAAACTCGCCCCGCTCGTTGAAGAGGCCGAGCAGGAGTGATCCGATCTTCCCTCCGTCCTTGTGTTCCCTGAATCCACCGACGACCACATCAATTGTGCGACGGTGCTTGATCTTGATCATGGCCCTCTTCCCGCTCTGATAGACCCCTTCGGGGTCCTTGGCGATGATCCCGTCGCAGCCCGCCGACTCGAACTCGTCGAACCATCGCTTCGCCACCTCTTCGCTGTCGGTTTGAGGCGTCAGATGCCACGGGTCGGAGAGATCTTTGAACAACTCGACGAGGGCCCTGCGGCGTTCACGGAACGGGCGGTTTCTGAGGTCCTCACCCCTATACGTCAGGATGTCGAAGGCGACGAGCTCTGCCGGAGTGGCCTCCGAGAGCATGTCGACCCGCGACTGTGCGGGATGGATCCGGTTGCCGAGGGCGTCGAAACTGGTCGCCCCGTCGATCACCACCACGATCTCTCCGTCAACGACGGTTCCTTCGGGGAGCTGCTCAAGGGCCGCCCTCAGTTCCGGGAAGTAGCGCAGCAGGGGACGTTCGTTCCTCGAGTCCAACCTGATCTCCGGAGCCGACCATGACAGCGAACGGAATCCGTCCCATTTCGGCTCATAGACGAAGTTGCCCGATGGCCAGCCTTCATAGACCCGGGCTTCCATGGTCGGGATCGGTGGTGGGAAGGGATGGCTCACGACCGGCGAGTCTATGTCGATACCCTGGCTCACCATGTCGGCACGGATCGTCGGATGGTTGCAAAGGTTCATCAGGACCGTCGGCGAAGCAGTGCGATCGTTCGGTCGCCATCGGGGTGGCCGGCTGGCCGCGGCGGTCTCATATCGAACGATATTCGCCCTGACGCCCCTCCTTCTGATCGCGGTCTCTGTGTTCGGATGGGTGGTCGGTGATTCGGAGGTGGCCCGTGAGCGAATCTTGGAGAGCATCGCCCATCTGATCGGCCCGGGTGTCGCCGATGCGATCGACAGCTTCATGATCTCGGCTGCCGAGACCGGTGGCGTGGCAGCAATCGTCGGCTTCCTGCTGTTCATCTGGACGGCGTCGACGTTGTTCATAGAAATCCAGAACGGGCTCAACGACATCTTCTCAGTGCCATACGAGGAGACCTCCGGTGTCATCGGGTTCCTCCGTAAGCGAGGGATCGGCTCCCTGTGGGCGATCGGGTTGGGGCTCCTCACCGTGGCTGTCTGGCTGCTCAACGCGATCTGGGGATGGTTAGCTGACCTGATCGTTCCGGACTTCGAACCGCTTCAGATCCTGGTCGGTTGGCTGACACCGCTGGTCTCTCTGGTCCTCTTCCCTGCGATCTTCGCCCTGTCATTCAAGACGATGGTGGTGGTCCCAATCAGTTGGCGGGCCGCATGGAATGGTGGACTGTTCACGGCTCTGGTGTTCGTCGGGGCCGCCCTTGGTGCCCGGATCTACTTCGCCTGGAACTCCGAGACGTCGGCATCACAGGTGGCGGGGGCGGTCTTCGTGGTCCTGTTGCTTGCCTACTTCCTGTCGTCGGCATTCTTCATCGGGGCCCACATGACCCGTATCTTCAACGACCGGTACGAGGGGTCGGTTCGTCCCGCAAGCGGATAACCTGATCGGCATGACCGTCGACATCGCCGGATTCATCGCCGACCTCAAGGAGCATGCCACCGAACACGGTTTCCATGTCCACGACGAGCGTCATTTCGTAGAGACCTACTCTTTGCGTCAGTCCTGGGAGGTCGACGTTCACCCCGAGTCCGGGTGTGGCGGACCGATCGATGTCCACCTGGCCCTGGATGTTGACCCGAAGGTCGTCCTTTCGCTGCGCGACCGTCTCGACGAGATGACCGACGAGTTCGAGGAACCGGAGGGCGAATACGACCTCGACCTCTACTTCAATTGGGCCGCCCCGCCTTTGCACAGCCCGCCGGACCTGCTGATTCTTGCGACCGACCTGGCCGGGATCGGTGGGACCACCCTCCCGATCGAGGTCTCAGCGATCGACTCTCACCCCATGGTCACCGACCCCGCCGAGCGTCGTTTGAGTGTTCAGGGTCGGGCCAAGGTCAATCTGGTCGACGTGGTGATGGGGCGGGAACAGTTGTGCGAGGTCCTGGACCGTTCCCGTGAGGTCTCCGAATACCTGGTGGAGCGGGTCGGGGACTGGATGGAGATCCCGGGTTAGGAGAACACCCGGACCGCAGCCCAGATGCCCACGGCGATAGTGCCAGCGGCCAGAAGGTAGATGCCGGAGCGGCTCCAACCGGTCAGTTCACTGAACGGCATCGGGCTGACCGCCATCTGTCGATCGGACCGATGCGCCGGAGCCTCGTGCCGACCCTGGGGGAGTGCCTCGATCACGGTATGGGCGAAGATCTCAGGGTCGCTGGGGATGAAAGTGAGGACCTCATTCTCAGCAGTGATGGTGTACACCCCGTCGCCGTCGTCGGTGATGTAGAACTCCCCAGGAGACCATTCACCGATCTCGGTTCCATTTGCGGAGAGACGAAGAGAGCCGTCCAAATCGACGGTTACGGGGACCTTGTCGTCTTCGATCTCGACTCTTCCCTCGAACGAGTTCAACCTAACAACCCCCCGAACACACACCGGACCACACGGCGACAATCTATACCGGCCGAAACGAATCCGAAACCCGGAATCTCAACCGACATGGTGTGTCTCCGCCACAGGTAGGATGCGCCGGTGAGCTTGATGGTCGTAGGGGATACCGGTGTCCCGGCATCCCATGTTGTCTGGCAATGGGTGACATCTCATCGGTGGCCGGGATGGCGGGTCGAGGTGATGACCGCCGACGAGTCGGACATCCATTGGGGTGAGACGCCGCGCCCGGTCGAATGGATTCCCCCCTGGCAACGGGCCGCCGGAGTGCCAGAGGCCGAATCGGTCACCTCCTTCAAGGTCGCTAGCGATCCCCGACCGATGCTCGGGAGCAGATCCGACGCCGATCTGATCGTGGTGGGTAGGGCGTCGGATCCGCGGGTAGAGACCCTGGGTGGGACAACCGAATGGCTTCTCCATCATCCACCCAGTCCGATGGTGATCGTTGGACAACCCGATCCCGCCCGTCGGGTGACGGTCTGCGCCGACGGGTCTGAGCATGCCACCTCGGCATGTGAGACGTTTGCCGGTTTGCCACTCGCCTCGGACGCTGATGTGGTCGTGATCGCCGTGGCCGATGGACGTTCCGATGCAGAGCAGTCCGCCGCCGACGCGGGGGCGATACTCGAGGGGCGGGTGGCTTCGGTGACCACTCAGATCCTGACCGGAACACCCACCAAGGCCATCATCGGCTATCTCGATTCGGAGAAGCCCGATCTTGTCGTGCTCGGTACCAAGGGGTTAACCGGTTGGAAGCGGATCCGTCTCGGTTCCACGGCCGGAGCAGTGGCCAGATCGGCGCACTGCAACGTCATGGTGGGGTCGTCCGAGCTTTGAACGGCTCTGCGCTTCTGGCCACGGCCGTCCCTGAGGGAGGACACACGTTTGCCGAGTTCGACGTTCCGTTCTGGGTTTGGGCAGCATTCGTCGGGTTCATCTGCGTTCTGCTCTTCGCCGACCTTCTGATCGTCCATCGCAAACCCCATGTCATCTCCCTCCGTGAAGCGGGAATCGAGTCAGCGGTCTGGATCGCTATCGGTCTGGCGTTCGCCCTGTTCATGTTGTGGTGGCAAGGCGGTGCCGCTGCAGGTGAATACCTGGCTGGCTATCTGATCGAGAAGAGTCTGTCGGTTGACAACGTCTTCGTCTGGGCAGTCATCCTCACCTACTTCCTGGTGCCACCGGAGTACCAGTACCGGGTCCTCTTCTGGGGCATCTTCGGGGCTCTTGTCTTCCGTGCGATCTTCATCTTCGCCGGAGTCTCCCTGATCCAGCGTTTCGACTGGATCCTCTACGTCTTCGGGGCACTCCTCCTGTTCACCGCATGGAGGATGGCCAGACACCAGGAAGCCGAGGTTCACCCTGAGCAGAACCCGGTCCTGAAGCTGGTGAGGCGTTTCGTCCCCTCGACCACCGAGTATCACGGACAGAAGTTCTTCGTCCGGATCGACAAGCGCCTCCTCGCCACGCCCCTGTTTGCCGTTCTCATCATGGTGGAGACCACTGATGTGGTCTTCGCCATCGATTCGATTCCCGCCATCCTGGCGGTCAGCCACAACCCGTTCATCGTGTTCTCTTCGAACGCCTTTGCGATCCTCGGGTTACGGGCCCTCTACTTCTTGCTCGCCGGCATGGCCGGGAAGTTCCGGTATCTCAACCTGGGGTTGGCAGCCATACTCGCCTTCGTTGGGATCAAGATGATCATTCACCATTGGTATGCGATTCCGATCGGGATCAGCCTGGCGGTCATCGGCATCATCCTCACGGTTTCCATCGTCGCCTCGTTGCGGGCCGAACGGGCCGAGGCCGCCGCGGTCAGCGACGACTGATCAGAGAACCCGCCGGCAGCTCCACGCCTGCCAGTAGTACAGACCGAGCTGCTCGTAGCGGTTTGCCAACCACGCTGCGGAGGCCACATTTGCTACGGGATCGAACGGGCTGGCGTTGGGGAACCCCGCCTGCGGTGCAGTTGTGGCCCAGGTGGAGGGGAGGAACTGGAATAGCCCGGCCGCCTGCGAGTAGGGGTTGAGGGCGTTGGGGTTGCCGTTGCTCTCGCATCTCAGGATCTTGAGGGCCTCGGTGACCCGGTTGGCGGGGAAGTACTGGGACACCAATGGTCGCCACTGTTCGATTTGCGGCGGGAAGGTGGTCGGTGCCGTGGTGGTTGTCGTGCCCGGGATGGTGGTGGTGGGGCTGCCGGGAACGGTCGTCGTGGTCGTGGTCACCCGGGTGGTCGTCGGGGAGGGAGGGCGCGTTGTAGTGGTTGTGCTGCGCTCCTCCTGGCGTCGTCGCTCCTCCTCCTGGGCGCGGGCAACGTCCAGAGCAGTCATTGCGGCGAGACGATCCTCGGCGGCGATGGTGGCGGCCCTGATCGCATCGGCCACGGCACGATCGGCCTCTTCATAGAGGCGGGCAAGATGTTCCAGCTCCTGGTCGACCTCCGCTCTGGCTTCTTGAAACTCGACCTGCTCCGAAAGGAACAACGAGTGGAGGTCCTGGATGGCACGTTTCCGGATGAACAGGTCGGACACCCGCTCGCGGCCCCCGGCGATGACGTCGTCGACTACCGCTGAGACGACCAGTGCCCGCTCCACCGAGGAGCTGCTGACCAACGACATGGAAGGGGAGGCGAGGACAGCCATATAGGCGTCCACCGCCTGCATTTCGATCTGTTCCTGGAGTCCGACCATTTCGATGTCGGCGACCCCCATCCGGCCAGCGAGGCTGTCGAGTCGGGCACCAACAACGGACAGTGAGGCGGCCAGATCGTTGGCTCGTGAAATGCTCTCTGCGATCTGGAGTTCGATTTCGGCGCGATTGGCCACGGCCTCATCGACCAGACCGGATGCGATCTCGCTTCGGCGCTCCGCCTTCTCCAGTTCTCGTTCCGCCTCACCAACCGATTGACCGAGGGCGACCAATCCGGTGGGGACCACAAGTGCCACAATCAGAACCAGCGCGGATGTAATTGAGGTTATGCGGGACCGCATAGATGACCTGAATCGTATACCGAACTCAGCCATGGGAGAAGTGGAAGTAGGCGAATCATGGCATCTATGGGCCGGTTCCGTCCTGTTGGGAAGGAGGAATGAATGATCCCGGAAAGGTATATGGACCTCCTCTCGCGGGAGGGGCGTGCGGTCGCCGTCGTGGCCACTGTCGGACCGGACGGTTCACCTCAGGCGAACCCGGTGTGGTTCGACTGGGACGGTGAGTACCTCTTGTTCAGCCAGCTCGACAGAAGGCAGAAGTACCGGAACCTGATGCGTAACCCGAAGGTGGCGATGTGCATCATGGATCCGGAGAACCCGTATCGCTACGTCGAGGTCCGTGGGGTACTCGAGGAGGCCGTGCTCGACCACGATTTTTCGCTGATAGACGAACTCGCCCGGAAGTACACCGGTCTCGACGAGTTTGCCGGCAAGAAACCCGGTGATCGCCGGTACATGCTCAAGATCCGTCCTCTTAAATCATCGGGAATGGGATGAGCAGAACCAACATCTCCTCAGGTTCCCCATACGAACCCAGATACGGGTTCAGTCGGGCGGTGCGCACCGGTACCCGGATTGTGGTTGCCGGCACTGCGCCCATATGGCCCGACGGCTCGGTGGATCCGGATCCCACCGCCCAGGCTCGGCGCTGCCTTGAGATCATGCTGGACGCTCTGGCGGAGGCAGGCGGCACCCCCCATGATGTGGTCCGGACACGGATGTACATCACCGATCCGGCTCATGCCGACGCAATCGGGGAAGCTCACGGTGAGGTGTTCGGAGAGATCCGGCCGGCCGCGACCATGGTCGTGGTGGCGGCCCTCCTCGATCCTCGTTGGGTGGTTGAGATGGAATTGGAAGCAGAATTGGATGGTTGAAAGGGCGTGAGCATGTTCGGAACACGCAAGACCACGATGCCCGCTGCGGGGGAGACCCTTCGCGGGCGTTCCACACCCGTTGAAGTCCCACCGGCGCATTTCGTAACCGGTGCGCCGCTGGTCGGACCCTGGCCTGAAGGAACCGAGATCGCGGTATTCGGGATGGGTTGTTTCTGGGGCGCCGAGCGTCGCTTCTGGCAGCTGGACGGGGTCTACTCGACTTCGGTCGGCTACTCGGGCGGGGCTACCCCGAATCCCACCTACGAGGAGGTCTGCACCGGTCGCACCGGTCATGCCGAAGTCGTCCAGGTGATCTACGACCCGGCCCGCATCTCATACGATCAGCTGCTCAGAGTGTTCTGGGAGACCCATGATCCGACCCAGGGCTACCGCCAGGGCAACGACATTGGCACCCAGTACCGGTCTGCCGTCTACACCACGACCGATGAGCAAATGGACCAGGCGAAGAGGTCCCTCGACGTCTATCAGACCGTGATCAACGAGCGTGGCTTCGGGGAGATCACCACCGAGATCGAACCCCTTGGGGAGTTCTACTACGCCGAGGACTACCACCAGCAGTACCTGGGCAAGAACCCTCACGGATACGATTGCCACGCCAACACCGGGATCGCCTACCCCGGCCTGTCCTGAGTTCAGCTGCCGGCTGCGACGCCGAGCACCATTGCGACGATTTCGGCTGGTGTCGCGTCCTGGCCCAGGTCTAGCGGGATGTCGGGGGTCAACCCCGTGCCACCGAAGTTGTGGCCGCCCGGGGTGAGCCATCTCGCCGTGGTCAGACGCAACGCTCCGCCGTTGGACAGGTTCCACCGCTGCTGGACCGTGTTCTTCCCGAACGAGTTCTCGCCATAGACAGTCGCCCGACCCCGCTCCTGGAGGACGGCGCTGACCACCTCGGAGGCTGAGGCGCTCGCCCGGTTGAGCAGGATGTGCACCTCCATGTCCTCGGGGACGATGGAACGTCCGGTGACACGGTAGGGAGTGGTTCGTTCCGGGCTCTGGGTGACGACAACGTCACCATCAGGGAGGAACACGGATGTCACGTCGATTGCTACGTCGAGCAGACCGCCCGGGTTGTAACGGAGGTCGAAGACGATCCGTTTCACGTCGGCGGCGAGCAGGTCGATGACACCCTGCTCGAACTGGTCGGAGGCCGGCTGGCTGAAATCGAAGAGTCTGATGTATCCGGTATCCCCGACAACCTCGGTCTCGATCACAGGGACCCGGATCAGGTCTCTGACGATGGTGATCTCTATGGGTTGGGCGTTTCGCTCGAAGAGGATGGTCACCGACTCACCGACCGGTCCTCTGACCGCAGCGACCACCTCATCAACGGTCCAGCCGAGGATGTCTTGACCATTGACCCTGACCACAACATCGTCCGCCTGTACACCAGCGGCACGTGCGGGATGGTCTTCGAGAGTTGCCACGATGAAGATGCGACAGGTCGCACTGATGACACTGCACTGTTTGTCATCGCCTTCGATGGTCTCGTCTTCGGCACGGACCTGGGCACCGATTCCGGCGAAGTTGGGTGATTCCGCCTCGAGGACCCGGGCCAGTGCATCGGGGTTGAGATACCCGGAGAACGGGTCGAGGTTCTCGTGGATCAGGGCGTTGAGGAACACTTCGGCGGTGGCTTCGGTGTCGAGCATCAGTTCGGCGGCCTCTTCACAGGATGCGACGAAGGCGGGTGTTGGGATCACACAGGTGAGCGGGCCATTGCTGTTCCCGGGATCGACCAGGTCAAAGAATTCGGACATGGCCTCTGCCATCTCCGCCGGATCGAGGTCATCTACATAGCGGTCGATGATCAACTGGTAGCCCTCGCAAACGAAGGCCACGGACTCCGGGGCGTTGGGACATCCGACCGCTTCAACCGTGCGACCGTTCTCTGAGATGAACGTGGTGGTCGGTGCCGGCTGGGTGGTGGTAGTAGTGGTCTCCGGCGGGGAGACGGTGCACGCCGCCAGGAGGGTGATGACACCGATCACGGCTGCGCGTCTCATCAGCGGGATGGCAACTGTCATTAGACATTCATTATGTGGGGGTCGGCGGAGTTAGCGTTGAACCATGCGAGTCACACTGCGCGACCCGATCGGGGACACGGTGGTCCGTGGGATCGAAGATGGTCTCTGGACCGAACCCGATGGTGGGGAACCGATCGGGGCAGACTGGTGGGCTCTCCCCGGTCTGGTCGATGCCCACAGTCACATCGCAGCACCTGAGTTGAACTACCAACCGGGGGACCTCGAGGGTGCGATCGCCAGGGCCAGGGAAGCTCTGGCGGCAGGTGTGATGCTGCTTCTCGACAAGGGCTGGACCGACACCACCACGATCGAGATGATTGACACCGTTCCCGAGACGGATCGTCCGGAGATCGAGGCTGCGGCACGCCTCATCGCCAATGCCGGTGGCTACATGCCCGGGTTTGCACGAGAGGTAGCCCCCGAGACCCTTGAGGAGGCCGTGCGCAGCGAGGCTGCTGCGGGTCGAGGCTGGGTGAAGATTGTCGGTGACTGGCCGAGACGTGGCGTCGGGCCGGTGGCCAACTTCACCGAGGCAGAAATGGTCCGGGTGGTCGAGATCGCCGCCGAGCATGGTGCCCGGGTGGCCATCCACACCATGGCCGAGGACGCCCCGGCGGCTGCTGTCCGAGCGGGCGTCCATTCGATCGAGCATGGCCTGTTCCTGAACGATGAAGACATCGCGATCCTCGGCCAACGGTCGGGGATGTGGGTGCCGACCTTCCTACGGATAGAGGCGACCGCCGCCCAGTTGGGTCCCGAGTCTTCCGGGGGTCGTCTCCTCGCCAGGGGACTGGAGAATGCGTCCCGTCTGATCTCCGATGCCGTCGATGCAGGAGTCCACGTCCTGGCCGGCACCGACCTCGTCGGATCCCCCGCCAACATCGCCGCTGAGGCATTGAAACTGTCCCGGTACGGGCTGTCCGCGAGACAGATGGTCGAGGCAGTGTCCAAGGCGGGCTTCCTGGCCACCGGCAGGGTGGCCAACTTCGAGCTTGGGTCGGCTGCGGACGCCGTCTTCTTCCCGGCCGATCCCGTGGAGGAACCTGCAGTTCTGGCGCACCCGGTCATGGTCTTGCGAAGGGGTCGACAGGTCTGAGACTGGTCCTGGCGTCCGGGTCGCCGAGACGGGCAGAGGTCCTCCGGACCCTCGGTCTGGAATTCGATGTGGTCTCACCCGATGTGGATGAGACCAGACTCCCCGGCGAGGCCCCCAGGTCCTATGTCGACCGTCTCGCCGCGGCCAAGGCGAGGGCAGTCGCCGGACCGGATCGGGTGGTGATCGGTGCCGACACCGTCGTCGTCCACGCCGGGCGGGTCCTGGGCAAACCCGGTCATCCCGAGGAGGCACGCTCGATGCTCCGAGCACTTCAGGGCACCCGTCACGAGGTGGCCACAGGAGTGGCGGTCCTGGGCCCGGACGGACACCTGGCATCAGTGGCTGATGTTGCGGTTGTGACCTTCCTCCCGATGACCGAGGAGGAGATCGTGGCCTATGTCGAGACAGGCGAACCGATGGACAAAGCGGGGGCGTATGCCCTCCAGGGCCGTGCGGCACGGTTTATCGAATCCGTCGAAGGCAACCCCTACACGGTCATCGGTTTCCCCACCCATCTCCTGGCGCGTCTGATGACCGCCGTCGGCCAGGATCTGACCGATTTCACAAACCCAGGGTTCTAGAGCCCGCCTGGCGGGTTCCACAGCCCGCGGAATGTGGGGTTAACTTTCGCTGATGGAGAACATCTTCGAAAGCAGGGTCACCTATGTAGGGCACACGGGGATCGAACTGACCGAGGCCACCCCGGATGTGGCCCGCGGTCGGCTCGAGATCGCCGACATCCACCATCAGCCCTATGGAGTGGTCCACGGCGGGGTCTATTGCACCCTGGCCGAGACGATCGCATCCACCGGTGCTGCGGTCTGGGCGATGTCCCAGGGGATGGCGGGCGCGGTCGGGTTATCCAACACCACAGACTTCCTTCGGGCCACCACCGACGGTGTCCTGCTTGCGGAGGCGAAGCCGATCCACCGGGGGCGGTCCGGTCAACTATGGGAGGTGACCATCCACCGGGAGGGGGATGGGAAACTGGTAGCCCACAGCCAGGTCAGGCTCCACAACGTGACCGACCTCAGCGCCTTCTGAATCCGGCCCACCGATCGGTGGGTTTTGCTGGAACAAGCGGGGAGAATGGGGTCAATGCAGATCGGGAACCTCACCGTCGACCCACCCGTGGTCCTTGCTCCCATGGCGGGCGTCACCAACGCGCCGTTTCGCCGCCTCTGCCGGGAGTACGGGGCGGGGCTCTATGTCTCCGAGATGATCGGGGCCCGGGGTCTGGTGGAGGGGAACGAGAAGACCCTCGACATGGTCAGGTTCGCCGAGGATGAGACCCCCCGATCAATCCAGCTCTACGGGACCGACCCGGGTGCCCTCGGCGAGGCGGTCGCGGTCCTCGTTTCGGACCATGTCGTCGACCACATCGACATGAACTTCGGATGCCCGATGGCGAAGGTGACGCGTCATGGTGGTGGCGCCGCTTTGCCCTGGAAGACCGACCTCTACCGCTCGATCGTTCGCGCCGCAGTAGAGAACGCCGGGTCGGTCCCGGTGACCGTCAAGTTCCGCAAGGGCATCGACGACGACCATCTCACTTTCCTCGAAACAGGTCTGATCGCCGAAGATGAGGGCGCCGCCGCAGTGGCGCTCCATGCCCGCACCGCCCGCCAGTTGTATTCCGGTTCGGCGGATTGGGATGCGATCAGGAAGTTGAAGGAGACCGTGACCTCGATCCCGGTGCTGGGAAACGGTGACATCTGGGTTGCCGACGATGCCATCCGGATGATGGAGGCCACAGGCTGCGACGGGGTGGTAGTCGGCAGGGGATGTCTGGGCCGACCCTGGCTGTTCCGCGACCTCGCCGACGTCATGGCCGGTCGCTCCCCGCAGGAGCCACCGAACCTCGGGGAGGTGGCCTCGATCATGGAGCGTCACGCCCGTCTTCTGGTGGAACACTTCGGTGAATACGGGATGACCCTGTTCCGGCGCCACCCACCGTGGTACCTGAAGGGCTTCCCGGTCGGCCCGGCCCTCCGTGACGCTTTCTCCCGGGTGTCTTCTGAGGACGAGCTGCACGATCTGATCGGCAAGCTCGATCCCAGCGTCCCCTACCCGACTCAGGCGGCCACCATGGCCCGTGGTCACACGCAGGGACCGAAACCGGTGCGGCTCCCTCACGGATACCTGACCGACAGGGTCAGTGGCGGTGCGCTTCCGGCGGAGGCCGAGGAGGCTGTCAGCGGCGGCTGAGGTTCAGCGCATCTTCAGACCCATGGCCGCGGTGAGGACCAGGTGGGCCATGGTGTCGAGAGTCAGGTTCGAGGAGTCTCTGCTGGCGTCGACCTCCACGAAGTCCATCGCCCTCACCTTCGGTTTGGTGGCGCACAGCCTCACCCCTTCGGAAAGCTGGCGGACGGTGAGCCCGCCGGGTCGGGCGCCGGGGCAGGCCGGCACCAGGGCAGCATCTAGGACGTCGATATCCACGTCTACGTAGATGCGTTCACAGTGTTCCAGCCTGTCGAATGCGGCCTCGACGACGCGGGCCATGCCGTCATCTTCCACGTCCCCGACGGTGAAGACCCCGATTCCTTGCTCGTCGCAGTACCGCCGATAGGCCGCCGAATTGGCGAAGGAGTGGATCCCGATCTGCACCACGTTTGCACCTGGTAGGCCGTCGTCCTCGATCAGGCCGCGGACCGGAGTCCCATTGGTCGGTCCGTTCTCCAACGAACGGACGTCGTGATGGGCATCGAAGGTGATCACCCCTACCCCCTCACCCATCGCCCGTACCAGGGGCCGGGTTATGGCGTTGTCGCCGCCGAGATACAGGACCAGTTCTGCGCTGGGAAGTCCGGAGGCGAACTGTTCCACCATGGCGGGCATGGCATGCATGTCGAGTTCGGATACCGGCCAGTTGCCGAGGTCGCGGACCCGCAAATCGGAGAAGTTGACGCCGGTCTCACCATGGAAGGTTGAGAAACGGGCGAATCGGTCCCGGACCGCACCGGGGGTCAGGTCCGCCCGGGAGGGGGAGAGCGAAGCCTTCGAAGACGGAACCCCGACCACCAGCAACTCTGGTTGGTCGGAGTCGGATGCCAACCAGACGTTGGCCCTCGGCCAGTGGCGATCGACGATCATCCCAGCATCGGGATATCGACACCCCGCTCCCGAGCCACCTGCTGAGCCTTCTCATATCCGGCATCGGCATGCCGCATCACGCCGGTCCCCGGGTCGTTGGTAAGGACGCGTTCGACCCGCATCGCTCCCTGGGAGGTGCCATCCGCCACCACCTGGGCCCCGGCATGTATCGAGTTCCCGATCCCGACCCCACCACCGTGATGGACCGCCACCCAGGCGGCCCCCGAGGAGACGTTGAGCATGGCGTTGAGGATTGGCCAGTCGGCCACCGCATCGGATCCGTCCGCCATGGCCTCGGTCTCCCGATACGGCGAGGCCACCGATCCGGAATCCAGGTGGTCCCGTCCGATCACGATCGGTGCCGAGACCTCTCCGCTGGCGACCATCTCGTTGAATCGGAGGCCGGCGAGGTGACGCTCCCCATATCCGAGCCAGCAGATCCGGGCGGGGAGTCCCTGGAACTGGACCCGTTCCCGTGCCATCTCAAGCCACCGGGCGAGGGCGGCGTCTTCCGGGAAGAGGTCGAGAAGCGCCCGATCGGTGGCGGCGATGTCTGCGGGATCGCCGCTGAGGGCCACCCAGCGGAACGGGCCGGAACCCTCGCAGAACAGGTCACGGATGTAGGCGGGTACGAAACCCGGATAGGAGAAGGCATCGGCGAAACCAGCCGTAAGGGCCTCACCTCTCAGGTTGTTCCCGTAGTCGAACACTTCGGACCCGGCCTTCTGGAACCCGACCATCGCCTCGCACTGGGTTGCCATCGATTCCCTGGCCGCCTTTATGTAGGTGTCAGGATCATCCTCGCGGAGTCGGGCGGCTTCCTCGAGGCTGTAGCCGGCCGGGATGTACCCGTAGAGGGGGTCGTGAGCGGATGTCTGGTCGGTGACGATGTCGATCGGTGTGCCAAGACGGAGGAGTTCGGAGAAGATCTCGGCGGCGTTTCCGAGAAGACCGATCGACAGGGCACGGCGGTCTCTCCTGGCGGCAAGAGCCAGGTCTACCGCCTCCTCGATCGAGTCGGCCTGGACGTCCAGATACCGGGTTTCGAGACGACGCTGGATGCGATGCGGGTCCACCTCGACACAGATCACCACCCCACCGTTCATGGTCACCGCCAGGGGCTGGGCACCGCCCATGCCGCCGAGACCACCGGTAAGGGTGATGGTCCCGGCTAGTGATCCACCGAAACTCTGCTCGGCGATGGCGGCGAAGGTCTGATAGGTGCCCTGGAGAATTCCCTGGGTCCCGATATAGATCCACGAGCCAGCGGTCATCTGCCCGTACATCATCAGCCCGGCGGCCTCCAGTTCCCAGAAGTGGTCGAGGTTGGCCCACCGGGGGACCAGCAGGCTGTTGGCGATGAGAACCCGCGGAGCCATGTCATGGGTTCGGAAGACACCGACCGGTTTGCCCGACTGCACGAGGAGGGTTTGGTCGCTTTCGAGGCGTTGCAGGGTGGCCACGATGGCATGGAGGGATTCGATGTTCCTCGCCGCCTTCCCCCGCCCGCCGTACACGATCAGCCGCTCGGGGTCTTCGGCCACGTCCGGGTCGAGGTTGTTGAGAAGGCATCGCAACGCAGCCTCCTGCAGCCATCCCTTCGTATTCAGATCAGTGCCCCGTGGGGCGTGAATTGGGAAGCTCAGGTCAAGCATTAAGTTCGGAGCCTACCGACGGATTCCAGGAGGTGAGTGTGGAGACATGGGATGCAATTCGGGCCCGCAGGAATGTCAGACAGTTCAGTGACCGTGAACTGTCGCCGGAGGATCTGGACCGGATACTCGAGGTGGGACGACGCGCCCCATCGGCGAAGAACATCCAACCGTGGGACTTCGTCGTGGTCACCAACAAGGACACCCTCCAGGAACTGACCGGGGTCTGGCAGGGGGCATGGCATGTTGCCGGATCACAGGCGACCATCGCCTTCATCGTCCCCCGACTGGAGGGAAGATGGGAGCGGTTGGCCCAGTTCGATCTCGGACATGCGGTCATGTCGATGATGATCATGGCTGCCGATCTCGGTCTGGGCACATGTCACGCCTCGGTCGAAGACCAGGACCTGGCGAGACGGATTCTCGGGTTCCCGGAGGACCGTTTCTGCGCCTACTTGATGTCGGTCGGATATCCGGAGGACCGTCCCATCAAGGTGATCAAGAATCCGACCCGCCGTCCTTTCGACGAGGTGGTCCACCGGGAGTCGTGGTGATCCGCTCTATTTGAGGAGCAGGCCGTTGAGACGACGGGAGGCGATCCAGATTCCGACCAGACCCATACCGATCAGATAGGCGACATGGAGCAGGATGCCCCAGTCGACGATCCCGAGTGAGAACGAACGGATCAGCTCGTTGCCGTGGTACAGCGGCGAGAACCGGACGATCGTCTGCAGGAACGGCGGGTAGACGTCAATCGGGAACAGGGTGGCGGAGAAGAGGAACAAGGGCATGGTGGCGAGGCTGACCAGATCGAAGTCCTGCCACGATCTCATGAAGGTGCATGCCGCCATTCCAACCGCCCCGAATGCGAAGCCGACCAGGAACGCTCCCGGCACGGTCAGGAGGGACCACCAGGTGTTGGTCAGGTCCATCAAGAACATCATGATCAGGAACACCGTGGAGTAGGCGACGCCACGGAACAACGCCCACCCGATCTCACCGACTGCGATGTCCCGGGTGTTCATCGGCGTCGTCAGGATCCCGTCGTAGACCTTGCCCCACTTGAGCTTGAAGAAGATGTTGAAGGTGGTCTCCATGACCGCCCCGTTCATTGCCGAGGTAGCCATGAGGGCCGGGGCCATGAACGCCGTGTAGGACACCACCTGACCACCGGGGAGGACGAAGTCGGGGACCAAGGCGCCGACTCCGACACCGATGGCGAGGAGATAGAAGACAGGTTCGAAGAACCCGCTGACCAGCACCTTCCAGAATCGTCGCTGTGCGATCAGGTTGCGTTCCCAAAGGCGTTGGGCCCGCAACGGGGTCATCCGTCCGGTGGGTGTGATCCGGGTCGGAGCCGAAACACTCATACCCGTAGCCTCCGATCCATGCCCCTGGTGGCGATGATGAAGGCAACCACTGCCATGACCGCCAGATAGGCGAAGTGAACCCACAACGGGATGGAGGTGGTCACCTTGCTGGGATCTGCCAGGGCGATCTTCCTCACCAACTCGACACCGTGGAACAGCGGTGTGGCATAGGCCAGCCACTGGAAGAACGAGGACAGGTTGGTGATCGGGAAGAAGGTTCCGGAAAAGAGGAACAGCGGCATGATCACAAACCGGAAGGTCTGGGTGAGGATCATCTCCTCCTCGATATGGACGGTCATGGCAATCATGGCCAGCATGAAGGCCACGCCGGTCAGCACCGCCGGAGGCAGGGCGAGGATGGCGGTCTTGAAGTCGAGAGCCCCGAGGACACCGGCGATGGCGGTGAAGACCACAAGGATGAATGTGAGTCGGATGACTCCCCAGATGACCCGTCCGAACATCAGGTCGCGT
>CAYNSP010000020.1:0-15773 GCA_964400035.1 uncultured Acidimicrobiaceae bacterium
GTAGCGGCAAGAAGTACAAGCGCTGTCACGGCGCCGCCTGAGGATCGTTCATGACTGTGGAAGTCACCGATCCGAAGGCGCTGGTCGCAGACCTGAGACGGCGTCTCGACGATGCCAGGGGTTTCCTCGACCTTGAAACTAAGGCCGCGGAACTCGAGGAGCTCAGGGCAAAGGCCGGGTCTGCCGACCTGTGGAACGACCCCGATGAGGCGCGGACGGTGAGCCAGCGCCTCTCCCGATACGAGTCGCTGTTCGAGAAGGTGGACGGTTTGGCCTCGACGATCGACGACGCCGAGGTCCTCCTCGAACTTGCCGCAGAGGCCGACGACGAACAGTCACGACAGGAATCGATCGACCAGCTCGGTTCGGTTGCCAAGGTGCTCGACGAACTCGAGTTGGAATCTCTCTTCTTCGATGAGTACGACGAGGCCGATGCGATCCTGAGTGTCCACGCCGGTGCCGGGGGTGTCGACGCCCAGGACTGGGCGGAGATGCTTGCCCGCATGTATCAGCGCTACCTGTCCGATCGGGGCTTCAGCGTCACCGTCGAGGAACTGACAGACGGCGAGGAGGCCGGGATCAAGTCGGCCACCTTCACCGTCAGAGGGGACCGCGCCTATGGCACCCTCGAGTCCGAGCGGGGTGTCCATCGTCTCGTCCGGATCAGCCCGTTCGATTCGAACGCCCGTCGTCACACCAGCTTCGCCGGAGTCGACGTGGTTCCCGACCTGGGGGAGGCGGCCGCCGTAGAGATCGATGAGGATGAGATCCGGGTCGACACGTATCGGGCACAGGGCGCTGGCGGCCAGCATGTCAACAAGACCGACTCAGCGGTCCGGATCACCCACATCCCCACCGGGATAGTCGTCCAGTGCCAGAACGAACGATCGCAGCTTCAGAACAAGACCCGTGCCATGGCCATGCTCAAAGCCAAGCTGGCCGAGCGTGCCCGGCTGGAAAGGGAAGACCATCTCCAGTCGATCCGTGGTGACCAGGGCGACGCTGCATGGGGTCGCCAGGTCAGAAGCTATGTCCTTCAGCCGTATCAGATGGTCAAGGACCTACGGACCAATCACGAGGTCGGCAACGTTCAGGGTGTTCTCGATGGAGACATCCAGGGGTTCATCGAGGCCTACCTGAGATGGAGACGGGCCCAACACGAGGCGAATGGCGATTCCGGTTAGAAACCGGGCCGGCGGTAGCGTTCAATAACCGCCGCACAACAGGCGACTCCTGCGAGACTTCACCGGTCAATGATCCGACTCGAAAACGTAACCAAGGTATACGAAGGCGGCACCGTCGCCGTCAACGAGGTCTCCCTTGACATCCAGAAGGGGGAGTTCGTGTTCCTGGTAGGTGCGTCCGGATCAGGGAAATCGACCCTGATCCGTCTCCTCCTCCGTGACGAGCCGGTTACCCGGGGCACTATCTGGGTCGCCGGTAAGGACATAACCCGTCTCCCGAAGTGGAAGATCCCATACCTCCGCCGTTCCGTGGGGACCGTCTTCCAGGACTTCAAACTTCTGCCCAACAAGACAGTTGCCGAGAACGTTGCCTTCGCCCTCGAAGTCCTTGGTCGTCCCCGGTCTGTTATCGCCCCACAGGTCGACCAGGTCCTCGAATTGGTCGGACTGGCCGACAAAAAGGAGCGTTTCCCGAGGCAGCTCTCCGGTGGTGAACAGCAACGCGTCTCCGTTGCCAGGGCTTTCGTCAACCGGCCACCGATCATGCTGTGTGACGAGCCGACTGGGAACCTCGACCCGAAGACCTCCGTTGAGATCATGAAGCTGTTGGACCGCATCAACCGAACCGGCACCACGATCGTCATGGCCACCCACGACCACGCCATCGTCGATGCGATGAACCGGCGGGTGGTGGCACTCGAGGCGGGGCGGGTCACCCGTGACGAGGAAGCCGGACGCTACGAGAATCTCGGCGGGAACGGCTCCGAACCCGCTGGCAGGCATGCTTCGGTTGGAGTCGGAGGCGAGGAAGAGTGAGCAGGGTCTTCTATCTGGTACGCGAGGCCCTCCATAGCCTCCGTCGCAATCTCCTGATCGTTATCGGGGCCATCCTTGCCGTCTTCATTTCCCTGACTCTCGCCTTCGGTGCGCTGGTGGTCAACGAGGTCCTCCGGGTCAACACCGTCGCCTGGCAGGAGGGTGTCCACGTCATCGCCTTCCTCTACGACGAGGGCGGCGATGGCGTCCCGATAGGTGCCCACGAGGAACTGCGCCAGCAGGTCGAAGGGTGGGAAGAGGTCAGGGCGCCGGTCAACTACGTCAGCAAGGCCGAAGCCTGGCTCGAATACGAGCAGATCTTCGCCAATCAGCCCCAGATGCTGGACATCGACCGGACGATTCTCCCCGCGTCGCTGAGGATCGAACTCGAGGACATCCGGCTGCATACCAGTGTCCGATTCCGTCTCGAACAACAACAACAGGTGGTGCTGCGGGTCGCCACGGCGTCGGAACAGATCGAGCAGATGCAGAACCTCTCGAACGTGTTGAACGTGCTCGGCTTGGGGATGGCCATCGTCCTTGGTCTGGCCGCCATCGTCCTGATCGCCAACACGATCCGTCTGGCGATCTACGCCCGTCGCGATGAGGTGTCGATCATGAAGGCGGTTGGTGCCTCCAACTGGTTCGTGCGGGTGCCGTTCTTGCTGGAGGGTCTGATCGAAGGTCTGGTTGGGGCCGCCCTTGCGGTGCTGGCGGTATGGATCGGGGTGACCAACATCGCCCGTGCCGGTGAAGGATGGACTCTGTTCCGACTCGATGTCGGTCAGGTCTGGTTCTTCCGTTGGGGAGTCCTGTTCCTCATTTTCGGTGCGCTTGCCGGTGTGATCGGATCGCTGCTCGGACTCAGCCGATATCTCCGGGATGCGGAGGGAACCGGTCCCGACATTCCCACCGGGTTCTGAGATGGCCGCCTCGGGTGGCGCCGGGACCAAGGTCGTCGCCAGCAACCGTCGGGCCCGACGCAACTACACCATCGTGGATACGGTGGAAGCCGGTCTCGTGCTAGCCGGATCCGAGGTGAAGTCGCTTCGTGCCGGTCGATTGGAACTGAAGGACTCTTACGCCCACATCGACAAGGGGGAGGCCTTCCTGGTAGGCGCCCACATCGCCCCGTACGACTTCTCCCGCGAGGGCGGTCACGAGCCGGAAAGACCCCGCAAGCTGCTTCTGCACCGTCGTGAGATCGATCGGCTCGCCGGCCAGATCGCCGAGAAGGGTCTCACCCTGATTCCGCTCCAGGTCTATTTCAAGGACGGTAAGGCAAAGGTGGAGCTGGGCCTGGCCAAGGGCAAAACCTCTTACGACAAGCGTGAAACCCTCAAGGAGCGAGACGCCCAGAGGGAGATGGAACGGGCCCAACGCCGCCGCTGATGGGCATTTTCCCCTGAAGTACGGCGTTGACCTCGGGTAGAATGGGGGTCACCCCATGGGGGTGAAATGGTTTCGACGTTGAGTGTTGAGGCGTTGGAAGCGAGCCGGGGTCTCCGGGACCCCGTTACCAAACCGGAAAAACCAATAAGTGCCGAAGATAACTTCGCACTGGCTGCCTAAATAAGTAGCCCGTCCTCCCGATCCGTTCCCACCGGGTCGGACCAGGGCGCCGCAATGTGGGATGCTCCGTCGGGGACGTTGGGATCCGATGGCTAAGACCAACTCCAACTAGACGCAGGAAAACTCGTCATCAGAGTTCCGGCGTTCGAAGCTCGCTGATGACTGCGCTCGGAGATGCCTTCGCCAACGGCTCAGCGGACCGGGGTTCGACTCCCCGCACCTCCACGATCGGTCTGTCACGGACAGATCGGTTTGACTGAACGAAATGCCCGCCTCTTTGGCCCCTTGCGGGGTCGGGGGCGGGTTTTGTTGTTTTCTGGGTCGAGGGAGGGCGCAGATCGGCCGGAGCGAGGTCCCCTCAGATGCGAGAAAGCCCCGAGCGGGTGTGCTCGGGGCAGGGGTGGCCAGGCTCTTTGGGGAGCTGTGAGGGTGGTCAGCCGAGGGGTTGAATGGAGAGGACGGGGGGAGGGTCGGTCCCCACAGCTTCCTGGTGAGCCCAGGAGATGGCCCGGTGGCGACGGGAGGGCCGGGACACAACGGTGACACCGTGGTCCTGGCGTGTGGCGTTGCGCTCCCAGGCGTCGATGAGGCGGTAGTTGGCGGCTGCGGTCCAGAAGGCGACCATGATCGAGGTGCGTGCGATGCCCATCATCTTGATCCGGCCCCGGGCCATGTGTTCTTTGCCGGGATCTTTGATGAGGGAGAAGAAGGATTCGACGGCGGGGCGGTGGCGGGCGTAGGTGTCGAACCACTCCTCTGAACCCCAGGTCCGCTTCTGGCGGGTGGAGGACTGGATCTCGACGGGGACGCTGACCGTGGTCTGGGAACAGCAGGGAGGAGGTGGAGCCTGAAGCCCGGCATCGGGGTAGGCGGTGGGGGTGGTGTAGGGGCGGTTCATCGAGTCTGGTTTGAGGGGGCAGCGGATGAGGCCGGCTGCGGCGGGGCATCTCATCCGGCGGGGCTTACCGGGTGGGGTTTGCCGTGATCTCTCATCTCCCAGATCCGGCGTCGTTCGATCTCTGCGAAGAACTCCTTCCGCTCCTCCACCGTCGCGAACTGGTCGAGGCGTTCGATCTCTTTGAGGGCTTCGGGAAGGCTCGGGCAGTAGAGGCTGCCGTCGAGGAGGAGAGCGCCGGCGAATGTTCCCTTGGTGCTGCGCTGGTCGGGGTGGAGGTCGAAGACGGTGTCGACCCCGAGCTCTCGGAGGGGATCCGCCCAGCGTTCGGCCTTGGCGAAGGTGTAGCCACGGTCGGCGATCAGGATCTCGATCCGATTTTCGGTGACCATCTCCTCGACGAGGCCGAGGGCGGGGCTTTGGGGTTCGGCTGAGGCCGGGGTGAGAGTGATGCGTTCGGCGAGGTGGGGGACGCTGGGTCCGCTGGCGGTGCCGGCGCGGACCACGGCGTGGAGCTTCGGACCAGGGACCGACCAGTCTGTACCGCCACAGTCTGGAGGAGACTCAATCCAGGAAAGCCCATCCAATCGCTTGCCATCGACCAGCGACTGGACCAATATGTAAAGCACGGAGGTTGCGTATGACTCGCTCACGAAACCGGGCCGGTCGGAAGTGGATCGTCGCCTTGATTGCGGTGGCACTCCTGACCGGCGGAGTGGCGGGTGGCCCTCCCGCCCTTGGCGGTCCAAGTCAAGACCCGGACTGCGAGTCTCAGGCGAGAGCAGCGATTGATGAGTACTCGGTGGAGTCGGAAGGAGTAACTCACTTGCTCGACGCTGCGGTCGAGGTATGCGGCTACCACCTTTCAGTGGCCGAAGTGGATGACTATCTGTTCTTAAGCGAAGCCCAGGGTGTGGGCATGGCAACAATCTTGCAGAGGCACAGCTTGGAGAGAACGTTCACAGAGATCGCTCACAGACTTAGGACAGAGCTCCCAGAGAGCTTCGCTGGAGCTGAGTTCATTCCCGGCGGCGGATCTTGGGTCGCCTTCCGCTCTGAAGTTCCATCTGAGGCCGTGGCTCTCATCGGGGACCGCCCGATCGCTCTGATAGCAGATCGGGGCTTCTCCGAGTTGGATCTCAGTGAGACTCTCGTCGAAGTCTTCTCCAAGATCGCAGCCGTACCGGGCATCATCGAGGGTTGGGGCTCATATGATCAGGTCACTGGTGAGATTTCGATCGATGTGCTGGCGGAGGATCGGGTAGCCATCGAAGATTTAGTGGCTGAGTGGCGTGCGGACAATCCGACGGTGCGACTGTCGCTGAGTTTCCGGTCCGAACCCTCACCTGGGGGGCTGGAGCATCACTTAAGAGGCGGTGGTCACCTCAACAATGCATACAAGCTATGCACCTGGGGCTTTGCAGTGCGTCACAACACAACGGGGAACACTGGGTTGGCAACGGCGGATCACTGCAGCCGGACACCGAGCGTGACGATTATTTCGCAGGCGACCTATATGGATCATGTGGGAGGCGGTGCAACTGTGCTCAACTATAGGGGCCGAGGTTCTGGGAGCAGCCCACGCGATGTCGCGTGGTATGCATCGAACTCGGGGCATGCCGCCACGCCCACCTTCTTCTACAACACAAACGTCACCAGATCTGTGCTTTCAACCTCCACTCCATCGGTGGGGAACACCCTGTTCGTGTACGGGCGTAACTCGAAACGACAGTTCGCCTCGGTCATAAGCCTTAACAGCTGTTCGATCAACGCCGGCTACCCGACCTATTGCGGCATAGCGGCCACGAATACCCATGTCACGCAAGGGGGTGACAGCGGAGGCCCCTGGTATTTCGACAACACCGCGTACGGAATCCACCATGGCGTATCGCAACAAGCGCCATTCGGATCGGCATTCACGCCAGTAGTTCCCAACCTCAACAACACCATGAACGTGAAAGTACTGGTTGTGGGCGGATGATCGGGCATCGCTGATTGTCACTTCCACGTTCACGTCTGTTTTGGTTAGGCGTCAGCGGCTTGGCTGCGATCCTGCTAGCCGCGTACGCTGTGTGGGTGCGTGATTCATCGGCCGACTCGCCTATTCCAAGCGATGAAGTCCGAATCTTAGAATCAACTAACCCGGGCGGACTTGAACTCATCGTATGGGGACGCGTGGGATTTAACAGCACGACAGGATGCATCTATCTGTTGACCAGTGACTCCATCCCAGAGCGCGACATGCTCGACGTGGCCGTTGAAGTCGAGTGGCCACCAGGCAGCCGAGCTGTGACCTTGGGGGGTACCCCTGGAGTGGAGATAGGCACCGAGTTCGGAAATTCGGAGGCAGCGATCGTGCTCGTGGGCGACCTGATCATCGGCAGCGGAGTGCCCGGCATCGCAGGAGACGAGACTCCGAACTGCGAGAACAAGTCGGGTAGTCCGGTCAAGATCCATTCAGTGAGGGTGGTTGACGATCTTGATGAGCTGGCCAACTAACCAGGGCATGCTCCCCGAACCCCGTCAAGACTCTGAAATCATGTCAATGATACGGTCGCTACTTGGAAGGCGAGTCGGGGTTCCCGCACACCGTAACCAGGATTGGTTGCTGGGTCCTCGGCACAGACCCCGCGTTGGCCCTGACCGGCCGACGTGGCATCCCTCGACGACTGATAGACGAGAACTGGAGATTCGCCGTCCCGACGTTCGAAGACGCGGTCGCGGAGCGATCTTGTTCATCAACTAGTTTCAGACCCTCCGGCCTGGGTCGAACGGCCGCCACAATGCAACCAAAGCCGGGATAATGGGCTGACACCCGGCGACACGAGTTGGTGAGAACACCAACTAATCATTGACAATCGGCAACACCTGACACTAGGTGACACCCGACTTTCGGGTTTGGGTCCGGTTGCCATGTTTTCCTTTCCTTTCCGAAACGCTACCCAAAGTAGCGCTTCACTCTCTCCGGTTCGCAACGGTTGCGTCGGAAATGAAACCCAACCACGCCTATCCAAAAGGCCGCCGAACGAGAAACTCGACGGGGGAAACCGTGTGCCTCGGGTTACACTGGCGGCATGTCCCGGCTTGATCGGATCACGACAAACCCCGAGATTTGTCACGGGCCACCTGTCATTCGTCGACTGCGATACCCCGTGCAAATGCTCCTGGAGTTGATGTCATCGGGGATGTGCTTTGAGGAGATTCTGGCTGACTACTGCTCGCAGCCCTTGAGTTCGGGGCGATGACAGTCGGTGGCGAGAAGGTGCCTATCACTGGGGCGTGAGATTGCTCATCGACGCCCGACTCCCACGTCGACTCGCCACCGCACTGGCCGGCTCTGGCCACGACACCATTCACACGCTGGATCTACAGGAGAACCGGGGCGCCGGTGTTAGGTAGGTGATGTCATCAGTGGCCGCCGTTCACAGACGGGCGTCGGTCATCTCGAGTGCCAAAGCGATCAGTATCCGGTTTAGGGGAGCGGGAGATTTCCTATGCTGACCGAATGCGTAGGGTCGTCGGCTGGCTCGGAGGGTTATCACTCGCATTGCTCCTCGCTGGATGTGGGGGAGATGACTCGGTCACAGAAGTGCGGATGCTGGATAACAGCTATACCCCCCAGACCGTTGAGGTCGAGGTAGGGGCGAAGGTGCGTTTCGTCAACGGGGGCAATGTGTCCCACGACGCCCGTGACGTTGGCGGGGGTTGGAACACCGAACTGCTCAATCCGGGCGAGTCGGAGGAGGTCGCCTTTGACACTGCCGGGACCTATCAGATCTTCTGCAGCCTCCATGCAACCAGGAGCGAATCCGGCGAGTACCTGGGAATGGTGGGGACAGTGGTGGTCGGCGGTGGAGGACAGGCGTCGACAGAGGGGTCACTAACACTGGCCGCATCCTCGGACGAGTGGAGCGGGACCGTGCGCAACGTGCCGGAGGACTACCCGACCATCCAGTCGGCGGTCGACGCGGCCGAACCCGGCGATCTCGTCCTGATCCAACCCGGCCGGTACCGAGAGTCGGTGTCAGTCACCACTCCGAGGTTGGTGATCCGTGGGGTGGATCGGAATACGGTGATCCTCGACGGCGAATACGTACGTGAGAACGGATTCGTCGTCGTGGCAGACGGAGTCGCCATCGAGAACATGACCGCCATCGGCTACACGGTCAACGACTTCTTCTGGAATGGTGTCACCGGCTACCGGGGCTCCTACCTCACCGCCATCGACGGCTGGGTTTACGGTATCTACGCATTCGATTCGGTCGATGGTCTGTTCGAGCATTCGTATGCGTCGGGGTCATGGGACGCCGGTTTCTACATCGGACAGTGCGACCCGTGTCGGGCGATGGTCACCAATGTCGTCGCCGAGTTCAACGGTCTCGGATATTCGGGGACCAACTCATCGGGGGACATCTACATAGTCAACTCCGAATGGCGGTACAACGTCGGCGGGATCGTCCCCAACAGCCTCGACTCCGAACTCCTGCCGCCGGTTAGTCGGGTGACCGTGGCCGGCAACTATGTCCACCACAACGGCGAGGTCGGACGCGCCCCGAGCCGGGTGGCTGAATGGTCGGCGTTCGGAAACGGGATATTGCTCGCCGGCGCCAGGGACTCGGTGGTGCGCAACAACCTGGCGGTGAACAACAAGACCTCCGGGATCCAGATCGTCTCCATGCTGGACAAGAACCTCTGGCCCTCGGGCGGCAATGTGATCAGAGACAACGTCATCCGTGGTTCCGGACGTGCCGACCTTGCGCTTGGTGGCCCCCTCGAGCAGGGGAGTTGCTTCGCCGACAACGAGTTCAAGACCTCGCTCCCGTACGCGATCGAGTTCTTCCACTCATGCGGTGGGATCAACCTCCCGCTGTTCTGGGGGATGGCGGTCTCCTCGGATCCGCTGGGCCGGATCGCACAGGCGAAGGCGGGTCAGAATCCCCAACTCGAACACGGCGACGCTCCCAAGCCCGAACTCACCTTTGAGCAGATGCCCGGCGGGGCTGATTCCCCGGTCAGGCCGGCAGTCGACGTCTTCGCATCCCTGGACACCTCGTCGTTCCCGACCCCCGAACTCCCCGATGGCGTACAGATCGCGTCGCGCCGTCCGGTGATTCTCGGGGTAGCAATGGACGGGGGATTCTGGCCGGTGTGGATGGGGGCCATCCTCTGGTGGATCCCGCTCCTCGTCTACGTCGCCGGCGGGGCCTGGGCGCTTCCCAGTGTTTGGCGATCCGACTACGGGTTGGTGTCCCGGATCATCTGGACGGTGGTCGTCGTCCTGGTTCCGGTCCTCGGGGTTCTCGCCTACGCACTGGCGGGCAACAGGGCAACGCGGCTCCGTCGAAGACTCGGGTTCGGCCTCGGCGGTTTGGGAGTGTGGTTGGCTGTGGTTGTGGTGTCCCTCGTTGTCGGCGGGATCGTGTGACCGATCTGACCCGACGGCAGGCGATCAAACTGCTGGGAGGGGCCACCCTGTTCGGGGCGGGAGTTGTCGGCGGGGCACTCTCCACCAAGGCCGCTGATAACCCCTCGGGCACATCACATGCCGACCACGGATCGGACTATCCACCCGATCCAGGGGAACGTCGGCTCTCCAGTGAACTCCCTGCTGGCGCAGCGGCCGGGCCATACGGTGGCGACTTCTCGCCACCCGACTACATGACCGGAGTGGAGCTCGATTCAGTCACCATCCCGCCCCCTCCCTCGAGCAACAGCGTTCGCGACATCGAGATGACGGTCGTCGAAGCACCTCATAGGGCATCGCGGGTCCACACTGTCGACGCCTGGATGTACAACGGGACGGCACCGGGTCCAACCCTGCGGGCGACCGAAGGTGAACTCCTTCGGATCAGGTTCCGCAACCGGACCGGACACAGCCACAATCTCCACTTCCACGGACGTCACAGCCCGCTGCACGACGGATGGGAGCCCGTCCCGCCGGGTGGCGAAACCGTCTATGAGATCGAGGCGGGTCCGGCGGGACTGCACCCGTACCACTGCCACACCATGCCCATCGACCGTCATATCGCCAAAGGTTTGTATGGCGCCCTGATCGTCGACCCGAAGGGAGGCCGGGTTCCGGCTCAAGAAGTGATGTTGATCATGTCCGGGTGGGATCCGGCCGACGCGGGCTACAACCAGCTGTATTCATGGAACGGAGTTGCCGGCTATTACGCCAAATTCCCGATCCGTGTCGCCGCCGGAGAACCGGTCCGTGCCTACGTTGTCAACGCCACCGAGTACGACCCGATGACCTCGTTCCATCTCCATGCCCAGACCTTCGATGTGTATCCGGCCGGAACCGGCGACACACCGGCTTTCACTACCGACGTGGTCAGCTTCGGTCAGATGGACAGGGCCATCCTCGAATTCACCCTCGACGAACGGGGGCGATACATGTTCCATCCCCACCAGCACTCCATGGCACATCGTGGTGCGATGGGATGGTTCAGCGCGATATGAACTACCAGCGGTAGAGGCTGCGGCCCAACGCCTTCCAGTAACCCAGGCCGCGCCGCCTGGGGAATCGGGCACCAAGGATCGCAGTGGTAGGTCTGCGGAATCGAGCCGTTGTGACGCCTTTGGCCACGCAATATGCGCGGATACCTTCCGGTCCGAGAGCCACCCCCAAGCCCGACTCCCCGGTCCCTCCGAACGGGACGGTCGGCATCACGAAATTCACTGCGGCGTCGTTGATGGCGACCGTTCCGGACTTGAGACTCGAAGCCACGCGTCGCGCTCGATCGCCATTTCCGGACCAGACCATCGCATGGAGACCGAATCGGGTGTCGTTGGCCATGGCGACGGCGGTGGCTTCATCGGGAACCCGCATCACCGCCATCACCGGACCGAAGGTCTCCTCTTGCATGACGCTCATGGTGTGGTCGACGTCGGCGAGAACCGTTGGTTCCAGGTAGTAGCCGCCCGACGCCTCGACCTGGTCTCCACCGTGCACCAGCCGGGCGCCCTTCGCCAAGGCATCATCGATATGGGTCCTGACCAGCTGGAACTGGTTTGAGTCGATGAGGGGTCCGATGTCCCGTCGGGTGCCAGTCCCGGATTCGACACCGCTCATCGCGGTCGCCAGTTCATCCATGAACCGGTCGTAGACCGCATCGACCACATACACCCGCTCAACCGAGACGCAGGTCTGGCCAGCGTTGAGCATTGCGCTCCACACGGAGGCCCGGGCTGCCTGATGGAGGTTGGCGTCTTCGAGGACCAGCATCGGATCCTTGCCGCCCAGTTCGAGAACAGCAGGGATCAGCCTTCTGGCAGCGGCCTCGGCGACCTTCTTGCCAACCACGGTCGATCCGATGAAGGCGACGATGTCGACTTCATCGATCAGCGCCTGGCCAACCTGGCCTTGCCCCTGGACGACCTGGACCAGGTCCGGGGGCAGACCGGCGGCCTCGGCTATTTCCCCGATGTGCCGTCCGGTGAGAGGGGTCTTCTCCGAGGGTTTGAGGATCACCGAGCATCCGGCGGCGAGGGCCGTGGCCACCGGAATCATCGATAGGAAGAAGGGGTAGTTCCACGGGGATATCACACCGGCGACACCGCGGGGTTCGAAAACCGTCCAGGCCCGGGTCGATATGTAGGGCCAGGTGCTCGCTTTCCTGGGTTCCAGATACTTGTGTGCCCGTCGGCTGTAGTGATCGACCACGCTGAGGGCGGTGAGAACATCGAGGGGGTAGGCGTCTTCGATGGGCTTTCCTGTTTCCGATGAGACGACTTCGGCGATCTCCTCGCCTCTGGCCAGAATCGTCTTCTTGAGATCACGGAGATGGTGCTTCCGCTGATCGAAGGTGAGTCCGCTCCACTGGTCGAATGCCTTCCGCGACCGTTCGGCGACCGAGGCCATTTCCTCGACCGGCGTGACCGAAACCTCCCCGATTGGCTGGCCGGTGCGCGGGTCATACGAGACGAGACGGTCCGTCATGGTGTTCATGCTACGACGGGTTCGGCGGCGTGTGCCGTGTCCGTCGAGGACTCAGGGTTTCCCAGGCACGGTGACGCTGGCGTCGATCCAGTCGAGATATGGCCGGTTCGCATCAACGATGTCCAACCTGAGAATCGGCGGTACCTCGTAAGAGTGGATCTCCTCGACCAATGAGCGGACCGCGGTGAAGGCTTCGGTCCTGGTCTTGACGATCATCAGGACCTCGGCATCCTCGACAAGTTCTTCGTTCCAGGTATAGACACTGTCGATCGGGATCAGCTGCACCCCGGCGGCGAGACGTTCCGAGACCAGCCGGCGGGCGATATCCGATGCTTCACCCCGGTCGCCCACGGTTACCAGCACCAGTGAGTGTTCCGACATCGTGGCGATGGTAGGTACCGTTTCCACCGTGAGTCTTCCTGAGCGGGTGTACATCACCGAATCGTCGTCACGTGATGGTCTCCAGTCCCTAGGCGCGTTCATCCCCACCGAGGCCAAGGCCAGGCTCATCGACGACATTGCTGCGGCCGGGGTCAAAGAGTTCGACGCGGTGTCCTTCGTCAGCCCCAAATGGGTACCTCAGATGGCCGACGGTGCCGAAGTGGTCGCAGCCGTCAGGGCCGAGGGAATCACACTGGGTGGACTCGTCCCGAACATGCAGGGACTGGAGGCGGCGATCGCCGCCGGTGTAACCAACATAGGGCTGATCACTGCTGCATCCGAGTCGTTCTCGCAGAAGAACATGAACGCCACGGTCGACGAGAGCATGCATCGGATCCGGCGGATTCTGACCGAAGCTCCCGGGGGTCTCGTCTTCCGTGCCTACATATCCACGGCAACCCATTGTCCGTTCGAAGGGGAGCAGGACCCCGATTGGGTGGCACACCTCGCCGAGACCCTGGTGGAATGGGGGATCGACTACGTCTATCTGGGTGAGACGATCGGGAAAGCCACCCCGTACCACGTGGAACGGTTACTCGACCATGTCCTCGAAGTGGTTCCGCTCGACCGTCTCGGCGTCCACTTCCACGACACCTACGGCCAGGCCATCGCCAACAGCATGGCTGCACTCGAGTTCGGGGTGACCCGGATGGACTCCTCCGCCGGTGGGCTCGGAGGTTGCCCCTACGCGCCAGGTGCCAGCGGAAACGTCGCCACCGAAGACCTGATCTGGCTGCTCGACGGACTCGGGATCGACCACGGTGTCGACGGGTTGGCCGTCGCCAGAGTGGCCTGGGACTTCTGCAAGGAGCACAATCTCGTCTACAACAGCAGGGCGGGGAAGGCGATGCTTGCCGCGGAGGAACGACAATGAGATCCATCTACATCGACGACGACCTGGAGGCGATTCGCCAGTCGGTCAGGGACTTCGTAGAGAAGGAACTCGTCCCTCACGTCGAAATCTGGGAGGAGGCCGGCGAAGTTCCCCGCGAGGTGCTCCTGAAGATGGGGGAGCTCGGCTTCTTCGGACTGAGGGTTCCCGAGTCCGACGGCGGTGTCGGTCTGGGTCACATCGCCACGGCCGTGTTCGCCGAGGAACTGGGGAGGTGCACTGCCGGCGGTACCTCGATCACCATCCTGGTCCACACCGATCTCGCCATCCCCTATCTGAACCGGTTCGGCTCGGACGAGCAGAAAGCACGGTGGATGCCCGGATGTCTCACCGGCGAGATCATCACTGCCATCGGGGTCACCGAGCCAGACGCCGGGTCCGATGTCGCCGCACTGAGGACCAGGGCGCGTCGGGATGGGGACGGGTGGGTGATCAACGGAACCAAGATGTTCATCACCAACGGCGGGTTCGCCGACCTCGTGTTCATAGCCGCCAGGACTGATCCTGACGCCAAAGGTTCGAGGGGTATCTCGATCTTCGGAGTGGAGAAAGGCACCGAAGGCTTCGTCGCCTCCCGGTCTCTCAAGAAGATGGGATGGCGAAGCTCCAACACCGCCGAACTCGTCCTCGACAACGTCTGGGTCCCGGAGGAGAACCTGATCGGCGAGATCAACCGCGGCTTCTACTACATCATGGAGAACTTCCAGAACGAACGGCTGGCGATCATGGCCGCCTCGATCGGTGAATGTCAGAAGGCGATCGAACTCACCGTCGCATATGTGAAGGAGCGGCAAGCCTTCGGTACACCCCTATGGGACAAGCAGGCGATACGGCAGAGGCTCGCAATGCGTCAGGCCGAAGTCGACGCCGCCCGCGAGTTGGTCTACAGGGCGGCCTGGATGCTCGATCAGGGAGAGGATGCGGTTCGGGAGGTTTCCGAGGTCAAGGCCCTCATCGGGGAACTGACCAATCGGGTCCTCTACGACTGTGTTCAGTTCCATGGCGGAATGGGTTATGTCGCCGAGACCGCCATCGAACGGATGTATCGAGACGTGCGGATCAACAGCATCGGGGGCGGGGCTACGGAAGTCATGTTGGAAGAGGTCGCCAAACGGCTCTGAGCTCGGCCGGTGACCTTTCTCCCGGATTACTAGTCTCATAAGGGTTGTGCTCAGAGCAGATCAGGTACTGGTAACCGTCGGGACGCCCTACTCGGTATCGGCGGTGGGGACCACCGAAACCTTCCGGGCGAAGGTCGCCGGAACCCCCGAATTCATCGCCTACGCGGCTTTCGACGCCGGCATCGTCGACCTGAGCTTCAACGGAGGTCTCCGTGCGACCTGGGCCGGGACCGATGAAGAGGCGACTCTCGAGGAGATCGAGCGACGTCACGGTGAACGACTGCGGGCGTCTTTGGGCATCCGTCACATCGACGAACTGACCGCTCTCGGTGACGGGGTGGTGACAGATATCGCTGCCAGCCTCCCGCACGACTTCGCAGAGGGTGGTCTACGGCGACTTGGCGGACTCACCTACGACGAGGTCCGCAACTCCGACCTTCGGAACATGCATGGCCTGTTCGACGACGACCCTCGGCTGGGTCCATCACTCCAGTCCCAGCTTTTCGCCCACACCGGACTCGGTGCCCTGGCCTCCCTCCCCATGCCTCTCAGCGAGCTGCTTCCGGACCCGTTCGATTTCAGGGTGGCCGCGGCCACCGCGTTCTCGGGGATGGACAGTCTCGGTGAATTCCGGGCGGCGAAGGAACACGACATCACCCAGGACAATCTGAAAGACCGCTTCGCCATGAGGCTGGCTTCATCTCTCGCCTCACACGGTCCGGCCCTCCTGTCGACCATGCTCGCCCCCTCGTATCCCCTGAGCAAGTCCCTGAGGAACCCGGGACTCCTTGACAGCCTCCGTGCCGGGACCGGCTACATGCGGGTACCGCAGACCCCGCTCAACACGGTGGGAGCTTGTGCCTCCAGCTCCATCGCCCTGTGCGAACTGGCCCCGCAGATGCTCTTCGAT
>CAYNSP010000020.1:15873-22052 GCA_964400035.1 uncultured Acidimicrobiaceae bacterium
CACTTCGCCGGTGTCGGATTCGGCGGGGAGAACGCCATCATCCACGCACTCGATCTTGCCCGGGAGGGCCATGGGTACGGTGTCGAGGACTTCACCTACCTGGTGGCACACGCCACCGGCACCCGGACCAACTCCAAGACCGACCTGACCACCACCTACAACGGACGGATGGCCGCCGCGGAACGTCAGGGGTTCTCAGGAAAGCTTCCCGAAGTCACCGTGGGCACCCCCAAAGCCGTGGGCGATGGTCACACCATGGGAGAGACCGGACTCAAGGCCGTAGCCCAGGCCATCGACTATCTGCTGGGCAATACCGCGGTTGGTGTTCCCACCCTCCGCAACCTCGACCCCGACCTCGGCGAGGTTGCCGAAATGTTCATCCTCGATCCGTCGACCGTAACCGGGGACAACGACGGTGGTGTGATCTGTGCCACCCAGGGGTTCGGCGGATACAACGGGGCCCTCACCTTCCGGGCGGCCAACCCTGACAGCATCTCCCGGTATTCAGCGGACCCGGCGGTCCTGGCCGCATACCTCGAACGCTGGCCTGAGATCCGACGTGCCCGGGAACTTCGAGAACGTGACTACCGCACCCGTCGGGGGAGCGCTCTCGCCCTGGCCCAGTACCACCGCTGGCCGGGGCTGGACTGACGGCGGCCAGGTTCTACCCGGAACCCGAGGCTCGCGCCTCCATCTCGTTGACCTCATCGGCTTCAAGGGGATGCCATGACAGTTCGAGCGCCGACCAGAGTGTCTTGGAGATTGGATAGAACACGATCGGAAAGATCACATTCACCGCAACCGTCACCCCCATCACCATTCCCCATGGGACATCCGGCCAATTGACCAGGGTGAGGATCAGGAAGAGACCGACAAAGGACATGAATGTGACGGTGGTGTTGATGGTGATCGCCCCGACCCAGTAACCAGACTCCCTCTCGAATCGGTGCCCGCAACGGGGACACACCTCCTTCATCCGGAACCATCCGTCGAACACGCGAACGCCGCAGAGCGGGCACTTCCGTCTGAGGGCGCGGCCGACCATTGTCCAACGGGTCGCGGGCAGGTACATCGATAGGGAGGGTATCGTCGCCCCCCATGGCACCGGAAGTCCGCTCCCTGGACGACTTTGAATTGATTCCCCGAGACCTCATCTTCGGGAATCCCGAGCGGGCACTGGTGAAGATCAGCCCGGACGGGTCCCAACTCAGCTGGTTGGCACCGAAAGACGGCGTCCTCAATGTGTGGGTGGCTCCGGTAGACGATCTCGAAGCTGCCCGACCGGTTACCGCAGACACTTTTCGCGGGATCAGGGAGTATCGCTGGACCTACCGCAAAGGCACTCTTCTCTACCGTCAGGACACCGACGGAGACGAGGACTTCCACGTCTACTCGGTCGATATCGACTCGGGTGAAGTCCGTGACCTGACTCCATACGACAAGACAAACGCTCTCATCGACGGCCTCAGTCATCTTCATCCCGATGTCGTGCTGCTCGGGATCAACGATCGGGATGCCGCCTGGCACGACGTCTATCGGGTCGACTTGAACTCCGGGGACCGAACCCTGGTCGAACTGAACACCGAGGGTATGGCCGGGTATCTCTCCGATGGCGATCTCAATCTGACCCATGCCATCCAGACCACCGATGAGGGCGGGACCACCTACCTGAGGCGGGGTGAGGAGGGGTGGGAGGTCTTCGACGAGGTCAGCTTCGAAGACTCCGTGTCAATACCGATGCTCGGTCCCACCATCGACGGCAGCACCCTCTACATGACCGACAATCGGGGAAGGAACACGGCCGCACTCTTCGCCGTCGACACCACCACTTACGAACGAACCCTCCTGTTCGAAGATCCGAGGGCCGACATCGCCAACCTTCTTCTGAACCCTTCAACCGGTGTTCTCGAGGCGGTGGCAGTCAATTACCTGAGCGTGAGCTGGCATCCGATCGTTGAAGAAATCGCTGGAGATCTCGCCCGTCTCAAACGGGAGATTCCCGGGGAGCTCATCGTGGACTCACGTTCGCTTGACGACCGCACCTGGATCGTCTCCGGTTCGCCGTCGAATGGTCCGGTCACCTATTTCAGGTATGAACGCGACGGTGGTGGAACCGTGACCCGACTCTTTTCGGTGCGTCCCAAGCTGGAGGGCAAGCCCCTGGTGAAACGTCACCCGGTCGAGATCACATCCCGCGACGGGAAGACCCTGGTCAGCTATCTGGCCGTGCCCCCTCATGTGGACTTCGACCAAGCAACTGGGGCGTCGATGCCGACGCCGATGGTGTTGTTGGTCCACGGTGGTCCCTGGCATCGGGACTCCTACGGATACGACGCCAACGTTCAGTGGCTGGCCAACCGGGGCTACTCGGTCCTGCAGGTCAACTTCAGGGGTTCCACCGGTCTGGGTAAGGAGTTCCTCAACGATGGCAACGCCGAGTGGGCTGGGAAGATGCATGACGACCTGCTCGATGCGGTTGACTGGGCGGTGGCCCATGGGGTCACCACACCGGACCGGGTAGCGATCATGGGTGGCAGCTACGGTGGCTACGCCACCCTGGTGGGTCTGACCTTCACCCCGGACGTTTTCGCCTGCGGTGTCGACATCGTCGGGCCATCCAACCTCCACACCCTCCTCGCCACGGTCCCTCCCTACTGGGCGTCGTTCTACACCATGCTCACCCGACGAATGGGAGATCCGGAGACAGAGGAGGGCCGGGCCTGGCTCACCGAAAGATCCCCTTTGAATCGTGTTGACGCGATCAAGAAGCCCCTCCTCATCGGGCAGGGCGCCAATGACCCGAGGGTCAAGCAGGCGGAGAGCGACCAGATCGTCGACGCCATGGTGGATCGCAACATTCCGGTCACCTACGTTCTCTTTCCGGATGAGGGACACGGGTTCGCCAGACCGGCAAACAGCAAGGCGATGAACGCAATCAGCGAAGGTTTCCTCGGCAAGATCCTCGGCGGGAGGGTCGAACCGATCGGTGATGACCTGAGCGGCTCCAGTCTTCAGGTAACGGTCGGTGCCGATCTTGTCGAGGGTCTGTCCGAATCGCTGGCCGCGGCGAGGGCCGATGCCTGACCTTTCTCTGGAGGCTGCGGCCCGTCTCCGCGTGGAGTACGAGTCGGCCGGGATCGATGAGGCCGATCTTGCCCCGGACCCATTCACACAATTCTCCGAATGGTTCCAGGGTGCCCTCGAGGCCGGGGTCGACGAACCGACCGCATTCGTCCTTGCCACCGCCGGACCCGATGGCAGACCTTCGGCCAGGGCGGTGTTGATGAAGAGCTTCGATGAGTCCGGTATCGGGTTTCACACCGGGCTTGGCAGCCGGAAGAGTCGCGAGATCGAGGCCAACCCGTACGGTGCTGCCACCTTCGTCTGGCTTCCCCTCCATCGACAGGTCCGCTTCGAGGGGCGTCTGACCCGAACCTCCGACGAGGCTGCCGACCGGTATTTCGCCACCAGACCCCGTGGCGCCCGAATTGCCGCTCACGCATCCAAACAGAGCCAGGTGGTCTCATCCCGGGAGGAACTCGAGGAGCGGTTCCGACAACTGGAGGCGTCTTTCGGCGAGGATGTCCCCCGTCCCGAGCACTGGGGCGGGTGGAAGCTTGCGCCGGACACCGTGGAGTTCTGGCAGGGGAGACCGAACCGGTTCCACGATCGGTTGCGATACCGCCTCGTCGAAGGGGTCTGGCTCGTCGAAAGGTTGGCGCCATGAGAGTGCATGTGATGGGCTCGTCGGGGACCTTCCCCTCCCCGGGTCGACCTGCAGCCGGCTTTCTCGTCGAGCACAGGGAGACCCGGGTTCTCTGTGACGCTGGGCCCGGAACACTCATGGCGACACCCGTCGACACCGATCTGATCGATGCGGTGGTCGTTTCCCATCAGCACCCGGACCATTGCTCTGACCTTTTCACCGCATTCCACGCCTGGACCTACCGTCCCGACCCCCGCAGCGACGTCCCGGTGTATGCCCCCCAGGCTGTCTGGGATCGGGTCGGTGGGTTTCTCGACAAGGGTCAGGGTTCGGTCCTCGACTCCACCTTCCGGTTCACCCCGGTGTGGACCGGTGATCGGGTGAACATCGGGAGCATGGAGGTGACATTCACCGAGATGGACCACTCGGTCCCGACCGTCGGAAGCCGATGGGAGGCGGACAACAAGACCTTCTTCTACACCGGGGACACCGGGCCGGCAGGTTCGTGGCGCGAGCTCGCCCGCGACGTGGACGTATTCCTGGCCGAGGCCACCTATCAGGATTCCACCCGCAACCCTGACTACCCGATGCACCTCTGTGCCGGAGAGGCCGGGAGCATCGCACGAGAGGTCGGGGCTCGTCGTCTCGTCCTCACCCATATCCCGCCGTATCTGGATGCTTCGAGGTCGGTGTTTGAGGCGGAACAGGCTTTCGGACGTCCGGTCGAACTGGCCGTCCCCGGGGCCAGCTTCATCGTCTAGACCGGTACCGTTGCGGTCATGACCGACCGACCCCCAGACCAACTCCGCCCCGTCAGCATGGAACTCGGGTTCACATCCGCAACACCGGGTTCTGTCCTGATTTCCATGGGGGGCACCCGTGTCCTCTGTACCGCCTCGATCGAGACCCCGGTTCCACGCTGGATGCTGGGTAGTGGAAAAGGTTGGGTCACCGCCGAATACGGGATGCTGCCCGGATCGTCTCCCGAACGGATCAGACGTGAGGACTACACCGGAGGAAGGGCGAAGGAGATCTCGAGGTTGATCGGCCGTGCCCTCCGCGCCGGGGTGAACCTGGTGGCGATGGGGGAGCTCCTGCTCAGGGTCGACTGTGATGTCATCGAGGCCGACGGGGGTACCCGCACCGCAGCTGTGACCGGGGCATGGGTGGCGATGCATCAGGCCTTCGAAGACGGGGTAGCCCGGGGTCTCATGGAACGGAACCCGATCATCGATGAGATCGCCGCCGTGTCGGTCGGCATCGTGGACGGGGTGCCATGGCTGGACCTCGACTATGAGAAAGACGTGAACGCCGAAGTGGACATGAACGTGGTGATGACCGGTCGGGGTTTGCTTGTCGAAGTACAGGGGACCGCCGAAAAGGCGCCGTTCACCCGCTCCGAACTCGAGGCGCTGCTCGATCTGGCGGCACAGGGCATCGCTGAACTCCACGACATGCAACGGCGGGCGGTGGCCGGGTGATCCCACGGCTGGTCCTGGCCACCAAGAACCCGGACAAGCTGGTGGAAATGGAGGCTGTGCTGGTTGGCATGGGTGTGGCCACCGAGATCGTCCGTGGACTCGACTGGCCGGACGTCGAAGAGACCGGCTCTACTTTGGAGGAGAACGCCGCAATCAAGGCAAGGGCGGTAGTGGAGGCGACCGGTCTGCCGGCCATCGGTGACGACACCGGGCTCGAGGTGACAGCGTTGGATGGTGCTCCCGGGGTCTTCTCGTCCAGATTTGCCGGCCCACAAGCCAGCTACGACGAGAACGTCGAGCTTCTGTTGCGTCGGATGGAAGATGCTGACGATCGGACAGGGCGCTTTCGGACCGCAGTCGTGCTTGCTTTCCCCGACGGCGCTGAGGTCGCCGCCGAGGGGGTCCTCGAAGGGATGATCGCTCTCCGGCGGCGGGGGAGCAACGGATTCGGTTACGACCCCGTCTTCGAGGTGGACGGGCGGACTCTCGCCGAGATGACACGGGAGGAGAAGAACACGCTCTCCCATCGGGCACGCGCCTTGATGGCCCTGGCCGAAGCCCTCGGTATCCAAGCCCGATGAAGCGGGTGGTGATCATCGGTGGGGGATTCGGCGGGTTGAACGCCGCCAAGAAGCTACGCAACGCCCCGGTCGACATCACCATCATCGACCGTCGCAACTTCCACCTGTTCCAGCCCCTGCTCTATCAGGTGGCGGCTGCCGCTCTCAACCCGAGCGACATCGCTTATCCGATCCGTGCCGTGTTCCGCGACCAGCACAACGTCTCACGGGTCCTGCTCGCTGAGGTCTCGAACATCGATCCGGAACTTCGAGTGGTAAGTCTGGAAGATGGCTCGGAAATCGGGTACGACTATCTGATCGTGGCCTCGGGTGCCACCCATTCCTACTTCGGGAGGGACGATTGGGCGGATGCCGCACCCGGTCTGAAGACACTCGAGGACGCCATCGTGATCCGACAGAGGATTCTCGGTG
>CAYNSP010000021.1:0-21722 GCA_964400035.1 uncultured Acidimicrobiaceae bacterium
CGAGGCGGTCGGGGGTGAAGCCCGATGTTCCGACCACCGCAGCCAGGCCAAGATCCCGCCAGGACTCGAGATTCGAGAAGACCACTTCGGGATGGGCGGTCTCCACGATCACATCCCCTTCGACGCCCGAAGGGTCGTCGGCGACCAGGACCCCCGAGATTGTGGCGCCGTGTCGGTTGGGGTTGTAAAGCGAGACGAGCTCGAGGTCATCGGATTCAACGACGGCTTCGATGATCGGACCGGCCAGCTTCCCGCCGGCACCAGAAACCGCGACGCGGATCATCTCGCCGGCTCCAGGTCGGCCGACATCCACACCGAATCGTCCGCCACAAACCCGTAGCGGGAGTAGAGACCACGCACCCTCTCATTCTCCTTCTCTGTCTCGAGAAAAACCCTGGTGACACCCGCTGCAGCGATCCTTTCGAGGGCTGCCTCCAAGAGCCGTGAACCCAGGCCCTTCCCGCGTCGGGCCACATAGAACTCGTCTACAAGTGCGTCACGACCGCCGGACTCGAGGCTGTAGCCCCAGGTGATCACGATGTAGCCCCCGGGTGCTCCGTCCTCGTCGGCGACCAAGGCGAACCCGTACCGGTCGGAATCGAGAAGCGGTTCCAGCCCCTGTCGAACAAATGCCTCGTCGAAGTCGTGACCGTCCACCAGGTAGAAGTCTTCGATCAGTCTTATGAGGACATCGGTGTCCTCGGAGCCGGCGATCCGGATCATCCGTGGTCTGCCATCGCCTCCGTAAGGGACTCCTCGAAGACCTGCAGTGTGGTGGCAACATCCTCGTCGGTGTGCGCTGCGCAGATGAACCACGGTTCGAGGGCGTCCGGACAGGGCATCACCCCCCGACGGATCATGTTGAAGATGGTCTCGTCGTATAGCTCGTCGTTGTGACGGGCAGTGTCACGGAAGTCTCTGGGATCGTCGGAGCCGATAAAGATGGAGAACATCGAAGGGTGTCCGGTGACGGTCCCTTCGACACCTTTGTCCTTGAGGATGCCTTCCAGACCCTCCATCAGGGACGCGCCCACCTTCTCGACCCGGGCGAGCGGCTCCCCGGTTTTCAACTCCTCGACCGTGGCCTTGGCAGCGGCCGTGGCGATGGCGTTACCGGAGTAGGTGCCGGCCTGAGCGATTCCGCCCTTGGCCCAACCCTCTACCAGTTCGCCCCGGGCAGCCACTGCGGCGACGGGGAAACCGTTGCCCATCGCCTTGGCAAAGGTACCGACGTCCGGCTCCACTCCAAACAACTCGTGGGCGCCTCCGACGGCGACGCGGAAACCCGTCTTGACCTCATCGAAGATGAGAACTGCCCCGTACTCGTCGCAGAGACGACGCAGCCCCTCGAGGAAGCCCGGTTCGGGCATGATCCCGAAAGCGTTCCCCAGCATCGGTTCGACGATCACCGCGGCCACCTGTCGTCCTTCGGACTCGAAGAACCGTTCCGCCCTGGCAAGGTCATTGAAAGGCAGAGTCCTCACATAGGAGCGGATCGTCTCGGGGATACCCGAGCTGCTCTGCACGGGGATCGGGTCAAAACGGGAGCCGAGGGTGGCCGGGGAGATCCCTGCGGTGGAGAAGAGCACATAGTCGTGCATCCCGTGGTACTGGCCTTCGAACTTGAGGATGATGTCGCGGCCGGTGTATCCCCGGGCAAGCCGGATCGAGTGCATCGTCGCCTCGGTGCCGGTGTTGGTGAACCGCATGCCGTCTGCCCAGGTCAATGCTGAGCGGACCACTTCGGCTGCCTCCACCTCGCGGCGCTGGGTCATGGCGAAGCTGACTCCGTCCCCGGCGGCCTGCCGTGCGGCTGCGACCACGGCTTCGTGACCGTGCCCCAGGATCACCGGACCGAAGCCAAGCTGGTAGTCGATGTACTTCTTGCCGTCCATGTCGAAGAGGTATCCCCCTTCGCCACGGTCGATGACGATGGTGTCGTCGTTGCCCCAGTAACGGAACTGGCTGGAGACGCCGTTGATCAGCGCTCCCGATGCCCGCTGAAACCACTCAGCCGTCTTCGGTCCTTGCAGACCCATACTCTCTCTCCTGATCAGAGGTCCGAGAAGGATACTAAGCGGGCCACCGGACACCCGAACCGGCTCAGTGCGAGTACTGCCGGAAGGCGGACCACAACTCTGCGTAGCGTCCGTTCAGTTCCAGCAACTCTTCGTGGCTTCCGTCTTCAACGATCCGCCCGTCGTCGACGACCAGGATCCGTTGGGCGGCCCGAGCGGTTTGCAGACGGTGGGCGATGACGATGGCGGTACGACCTCTCGCCACCAGGCCCATCGCCCTCTGAACCCTGGCCTCGGTGGCCAGATCGAGGTTTGCGGTGGCCTCGTCCAGGAGAAGGATGGCGGGCTCGACAAGATGGGCGCGGGCCAGTCCCAGCAGCTGACGCTGACCGGCCGAAAGTGATCGACCCTCCTCCGAGACCGGGGTGTGATACCCCAGCGGCAAACCGGCGATGAACTCGTGGGCGCCGACGGCCCGGGCTGCCCGTTCCACTTCGAGATCGCTGGCCGAGGGTCGCCCGTAAGCGATGTTGCTTCGGATCGTCCCCGAGAACAGGAATGGCTCCTGGGGCACATAACCGAGTTGATGGCGGTACTCAGCCAACGAGACCTGGTCCAAGGGCAACCCATCCACATACACCGTGCCCGCCGTCGGGTCGTAGAACCGGGCCACGAGCTTGACCAGGGTCGACTTGCCAGCGCCGGTGGTTCCTACCAGGGCCACCACCTGACCGGCAGGGATCTCCAGATCGACATTGCGGAGAGCGAGCAAGCCGGTGCTGCTGTAGGCCAGATCTACATCATCCAGCCGGATATGTCCTTCGACACGTCCGATCGGCAACGGATCGTCAGGCTCCGGTGTCATCGAAGGGGTCCGCAGCAGATCGGTCAGTTGTTTCACGGCGACATTCGCCTGGAGCCACTGGTCGAACACCATGGAGAGCTGTTGGATCGGCGTGAAGAACTGGTCGAGATAGATCAGGAAGGCGATCAGGATACCGGCGGTGATCCGGCCCTCTGCGATCAACCCGGCACCGAAGGCCAGAGCCAACGCCTTGGCGACGATGCTCATCAGCTGGATGAACGGGAAGAACCGGGCGAACATCTCATGCGAACGCTTACGTGCGGCGTTGTAAGAGTTGGCCAGCGACCGGAACCGCTCCTCGTTTGCCTTCTGCTGGGCCAGTGCCTGGCTGACCCGCAGGCCCGAAAGGCTCTCCTGCATGTCGGCGTAGAGGATGGCGATGCGCTCCCTGGCCACCATGTGATTGCGGCCCGAAGCCCGACGGAACCAGACCAGGCCCACCAACAGCGGGACCAGAACCACCGAGACCGCCAGCGCCAGTGTCGGGGCCATCACCACCAGTGCGATTGCCACCCCGAGACAGGTCAGGATGCTGACCAGAGCGGTTAGCAAACCCTGTTGCACCAGCTGGGCGAAGGCGTCCACATCGGACGTCATCCGGGTCATGATCTTGCCCGCCATGTGCCGGTCGTAGAAGTCGAGCGAAAGACGTTGCAGGTGGGCGAAGGTCCGCATCCGAAGGCTGAAGAGGATCCGCTCCGCGGTGCGGGCGGTCTGGAAGCTCATCACCGTCGCATTGATCCAGCTGACCAGCTGGACACCGAAGAAGACCAGACAGACGATGACCAGGGCGCGGGCCGACTCGTTGACCACCCCGGCGTCTATCCCGCGGCGGATCAGGAGTGGTGTGATCAGACTGGTGGAAGCGTCGATCAGCACCAGCACGGCACTGATCATGAGAGCCTTGCGGAAGGGTCGGAGCACCGTGCGGAACGAGAACGCGGAGTCGGGTTTCGTAGCTTCGGCTATGTCGACCTCGGGCTCACCCTCAAGAGGTGGAAGCTGTTCAACGGCCGCGGTCAACTCGGGTGACTCCGACGCCAGTTCCGCCAGCCGTGCGGTGTGCGCCATAAAGCCCCTACCACCCCCGACGCTGGTGGCGGCGGACCTGCTGGACATCTTCGGCGCACCGTCCCGGGAGACTCCCTCCGGCCAGGCGATGGTGTCGATCTCCTCGACCTGATCAACGAGTAGCCCGTCCTGATCGAGTTCCGGGCCGGTGAGCAGCTCACGCAGCAGGTCCGACCGCTCCATGAGCACTTCGGGGGGACCCTCATCGACGATCCTGCCACCCTCGAGCAGCAGGACCCGATCGGCAAGCCGCAGGGTGGAGTGGCGCTGAGCGATCAGGATCGTGGTCCGACCCTCCATGACCTCCTCGAGCGAATGGTGGATGGCTTCCTCGGTACGGGCATCGACCGCCGAGGTTGCGTCGTCGAGGACGAGGACCCTCGGGTTGGCCAGAGCCGCCCGGGCGATCGCGATCCGCTGCCGTTGGCCTCCCGACAGGGTGAATCCGCGTTCGCCGACCACGGTGTCATAGCCCTCGGGCAGTTCCATGATGAAGTCGTGGGCCTGGGCTGCCCTTGCAGCAGCGACGATCTCCTCATCGCTGGCGTCGGGTCGTCCGAACGCGATGTTGAACCTGATCGTGTTCGAGAACAGGAAGCTGTCCTCGAAGACGATTCCGACACTGCGTCTCAGCGACTCCAGAGTCAGGTCACGGACATCGTGTCCGTCAACCCGGACAACCCCGGACGCCGGGTCGTAGAACCGGGCAAGGAGGAGGGCCACGGTCGACTTGCCCGACCCTGAACTGCCGACGATTGCGACACGTTCCCCCGGATCGACACGGAAGGAGAGATCGTCGAGAAGCGGTCGATCAGGTGAGTAGCCAAAGGTGACCCCGTCGAACTCGATGGCACCCCTCGGATCGGAAAGCTCGAGCGCGTCCGGCGCTTCTTTGACCGCCGATTCGGTGCTCAAGAGTTCGATGACACGGTGGGCGCCGGCCCGCGCCTGCTGACTGGTGGCGACAACGGCGGACAGCATCCGGACCGGTGTGACCAGTTGCGCCACATAGCTGGAGAAGGCGAGGAAGACACCAAGTGTGACCCGGCCCTGCATCGCCATCCACCCACCGATGGCCAGGACCCCGAGTTGACCGAACGTCGGGACTGCCTGGAGTGCGGCGTTGAACCGGGCGGTGATCCGGGCGGTCCGGAGCCGGGAACGGAACAGTCGGGTCGCCGCCGATTCGAGGGCGTCAAGCTCCTGCTGTTCCTGACCGAAGGCTTTCACTATCCGGACTCCGGTGACCGCCTCTTCGACAACGCCGGCAACCATCCCCTGATAGCGCTGGTCCATCCAGCTGGACGGGAAGGAGCGCTGCCGGTAGCGGTTGGACAGTGTCCAGAAGACGGGGATGCAGGCGATGATCACCAGGGCCAGGATCGGCGACAGCATGACCATGACCACGATCGAACCCACCAGCAAGGCCAGGCTCCCGACCGTCATCGACAACTGCTGCAGGAACATCTGGATCAGGGTGATGTCGGCCGTCGCCCGGGACATGATGTCTCCGGTTCGCAAACCCTGACGCCCGGTGGGATCGAGATGTTGGAGATGGTGGTGGACTGCGATCTGGAGGTCGCGCTGGACGTTGACCGCGGTGTAACCACCCAGTCGACGTCGGGCGTAGTTGGTGACGAAGGAGAAGAAACCGACGACCACCAGAAGTGTTATCCAGAGCGATCGGGGCCGGTCGTCGGCAAGGATGGTGTCGTCAAGAATCACCTTCTGGATGAGGGGCACCAGAGCCATGAGAAGCTGGCTGACCACCGCCAGACCCACCGCAACCAGCATCGGCAATCGATAACGACCCAATATCGGGGCCAGGGTCCTGAACCAACTACCTGACTTGCGGAGTGTCACCCGTGGGGTGCTGTCGTCTCCGCTCACTGACCGCCGCCCCTGTCCGCTACCTCGCGGGCGGCGAGGGCCGCATCGAGCACCCGGTCCCACTCAGCGAGGGCCTCGATCAATGCTCTGGCACCGGCCTCGTCCTGGGAGTGCCCGAGTATTGCCATCAGCCGATCCCCGAGACGCGTGGATACCTCACGGTGGAGTTCGATCCCTTCAGCGGTCAGGGTGTGGGTCACCTGTCGACGATCACTGGGATCTTCAGCGCGATCAACCAGTCCTCTTTTCACCAACGCATCGACCAGTGCGGTCAGGGCTGGCGGCTTGACGGCCAACCACTCGGCAAGGCTCCGACCGGGAAAGCTGCCGGTGGCGAGACGGTCGAGGATCCGGAATTGGGACAGTGACAACTGGTCCTTGGCCAGGTTGTGTTCGACGGCCCGCGAGAGACGGACGAGCCCGCGCACCGCCGAAGTCATCACATCTGAGGACATTTTGTGAGCATACCTCACAGTTATTCATACGTAACTATTCGTATTTCATAACTTTGGTTGACAGAGGGTCGGCTCAACTACATTGGGCTCATGGCCAAAGACCTCAAGCTCTTCATCGCCGGAGAGTGGACCGAAGGCACCGGGGACGATCACTACGCGGTCCGATCCCCCGTCACCGGTGAACACATCTACAACGTCCCCAAGGCCTCCCAGGCCGACATCGATCGGGCAGTCGCCGCGGCCCGTGAGGCAACCGAGGAGATGCGGCACTGGACCGCCTTCGAACGGGCCGACCTGTGCCTCCGCATCTACGACCTTTGGCAGGAGAAGGTCGAAGATGTTGCCCGAATCCTCACCCTCGAGCAGGGCAAGCCATTCCGGGAGGAGGCGATCCCCGATATCGAAGAGTCCGCCGACTACTTCCACATTGCAGCCGAGGATGTGAAACGCCTGGCTGGCGAGGTGCTCCCCACCACCGAACGGAACCGGAGAATGTTCACCGTGAACCGTCCCGTCGGGGTTTGGACGGCCATCACTCCGTGGAACTTCCCGGTGATGATCCCGATGGAGTATGTGGGTCCGGGTCTCGCCACCGGCAACGCCATCATCGTCAAACCCCCGGAGTTCACCTCGTGGGCGCTGCTCGAGATCGCCCAAGTGTTCGAAGCCGCCGGGGTGCCCAAGGGTGCGATCTCGATCATCCCTGGTGCCGGTGACATCGGCACCGCTTTGGTGACCCACCCGGGGGTGGATGCCGTCGGATTCACCGGTTCCTCGGCGACAGGGGCGAAGATCGTTTCGATGATGGGGCTGAAGCGTTCGATCATGGAGATGTCGGGGAACGGCCCGACCATCGTCACCTCCGACGCCGACATCCACAAGGCCGCGGAAGCCGCCGTCTACGGGGCCTACTACAACGCCGGACAGGTGTGTGTGGCGACGGAGCGACTCATCGTGCTCGACGAGGTCCACGACGAGTTCGTCGAAGCCGCCCTCAAGGCGGCAGAGGAAGTGCGTCTCGGAGATCCCTTCGACGACACCACCAACATGGGCCCGCTCAACAACGAGCCCACGGCCCAGAAGATGGACCGGCATATGCAGGACGCCCTGGAACGGGGTGCCGAGATCCTGGTCGGTGGGAAGAGGGCGAGTGGGCTCCCCACCGACCTCTACTACGAGTTCACCATCATCGACCGGGTGCCCGAGGAATCAGCCGTGTCTCAGGAAGAATCCTTTGGACCGGTGTTGCCCATCCTCACTGCACGGGACGACGACGATGCCATCGGAGTCGCCAACCGGACCCGACTCGGACTGCAGGCGGCGGTCTTTACCAACGACCTGACCAAGGCGTTCTATTACGCCGATCGAATCCGGTCAGGCACTGTGATCGTCAACGACTCGACCGACACCTGGGAGACCTTCCAGCCGTTCGGCGGCGCGGCAGGCACCGATACCGGTTGGGGGCGTCAGCGAATCCACGAGTTCACCGACCTGCAGACCATCGTCTTCAGTCTGCGCGACGAGCTCTGAGCGTCGCTGACCGACGGTCAGTCCATCGTCAGGGCAACGCCGGTGAATCCGCCGGCGAAGACCCCCAGCAGGATTCCGGGCAGGAGTGCGGTGCTGATTGCATCGGGAAGGTCCTGGTCGGTGATCAACCAGACGGCGAGGGTCAGCACCGCGATGGCGACCGGGATCCCGATCAAAATGCAACGGACCAGCATGGTCTGCATACGGCTGTCGTTGGCGTCTTCATGTGCCATGGTGTGATTAGCGTAGACGGCTGATGTATACGCCATATGAACGACGCCGTACGGAAATTCCGTTCGCCTCTTCCGAGTACGTCTCGTTTGCCTCTCGGGCGTCGTTTCTTGGTGTCCCGGCGGTCACACCCGACCAGCTGGGAGACGGCGATGTGGTGATCATCGGTGTCCCCTTCGATTGGGGAACCTCCTACCGACCCGGTGCCAGATTCGGACCCAGGGCGATCAGGGGTGCCGACTACGGGGCAATGGACGGGTACCGACCCCATCTCCCGACCGGAATCGACCCTTTCGAGGCCCTCGGGGTGGTCGATGTCGGCGATGTCTATGTGGTCCCCAGCGACCCCGAGATCTCCCTGGAGAGGACGCGGAGAGCGGTCGCCGCGATCTGTGAGGCCGGGAAGGTGCCGATCATCCTCGGAGGCGACCACACCGTCACCTGGCCGAATGCGATGGCGGTCGCCGGACATCACGGATTCGGCGATGTCGCCCTCATCCACTTCGACGCGCATGCCGACACCGGGTTCGAGCAGAACGGGAATCTCTACGGGCACGGAACACCGATGCGGCGGCTGATCGAGTCCGGTGCGATCCCCGGACACCGATTCGTCCAGATCGGTCTCAGGGGCTACTGGCCCGAACCCGAGGTCATCGCATGGATGGAAGAGCAGAGAATGCGGTGTTTTCGGATGGACGAGATCGTTTCGAGAGGCCTCGATGCCGTGGTCGACGACGCCTGGGAGGCAGCACTCGCCGGGGGCGCCAAAGGAGTATTCATCTCGGTGGACATAGATGTGGTCGATCCAGGTCTGGCACCGGCCACCGGCACCCCGGAGCCGGGAGGTCTGTCCTCACGTCAGATCCTGGACACCGTACGCCGGCTCTCCAGGGAGCTGGTGCTGCTCGGTGCTGACATAACCGAGCTTTCCCCTCCCTACGACGGGCCCGGCGAGCAGACCGCCTACCTGGCGAACCGAATCGTGGTCGAGATGCTCAACGGGATGGCGGAGCGCAAGCTGGGTTAGCTTCAGCGGTCGGCTTCCCAGACGATCAGGGCCGCCCACCCATCGTCTGCCTCATCTTCCAGATAGTTCTCGAGGAGACCGCGAACTTCGAAACCGTTGGAGAGCTGGAAGCTGAGAGTCGGATCGAAGATCTCTCCGGCTACCACCCGATCGACATACTCGGCGACGGGCATCGTCGCCTTGTACTCGAAGAACCCGGGCAATGACCCACCGGCGATGATCCCCCGTTTCCCGGAGGCGATCACGAAGTTCTTCCGGGCGTCGTAGAGCATCCGTCCGATACCCCGCCCGCGATACTCGGGTAGGACCGTCATGTCGGTGCCGTAGTACCACTGCCCTTCAGGGTTGTGGTTCCCACACTGGTGCTCGCCGGTGATCCCGGCGATGGTGTGCTGGGGGTTGTCGAAATCGAAGTCGAGGAATATTCCCGCCCCCATACCGACCGGACGACCGTCTTCCATGGCGACGAAATACCCCTCGGGAAAAGTCAGGGCGTACGCCCGGATGTCGTCAGCCGAAAGCAGTTCTGCCGGGTTGGCCATGGGGAAGCAGGTCAGCTCGATCTTCTCCAGCTCGTCGGCCATCCAGGCTTCGAGATTGACGATCTCGATCAAAGCTGAAAATGCTCCCACGGGTGGTCTCCGGGTACTCCCCAGACGGCGCGCATCCGTCGCAGCCCGGGTTCGATGATCACCGCGCCGCAGGTGGCTACGTCGTGAGGCTGGCTGGCGTGGCGGGAGATCTCCGGCTCGGCGAATAAGGCTTCAACATCATCCGCCAGCTCATACCCCAGCTTCAGCCGGATGTCGCTGGAGACGACGCTCGCCTCGATCCGCTCGGCCTGTTCCGACTCGGTGGTGGGCACCAGGCAATGGTTGCTGTGAACGTAGGGCGACCCGGTCACCCGGGTGACCTCGCGATGCATCGGCATCGCCTCGATGTTCACGCCCTCACCGTCCGGGCCCATGATCAGGAAGTTGTGTCCGCCGGCCAGGGGCGCTTCCAGAACCGCATTGATGGCCGTGTCCAGGTTCGACTGCTGGAGGACCTTTCGGACGACGGTGGGCCAGGTCACACCGGGTCGCCCCCAGGACGTCAGATTGTTGATGCCGATGCTGATTCCGGCCTCGTTCAGACCCATCTGCCCCAGACAACCCATGGTGGTCTGGACCAGGAAGCGGGGACCATCGGACGGATCACCCTGGAGCATCACCACGAACTCCCCGGCCGAAGCATGCATATCCCATGTCTGTGCGTAGAAGCCGGCACCCGGGTTGATCACAGCGGTGCAGTTGTCCTCGCTGGGTGCTGAGCCGACACGGGTCCGGACCACATCGACCAGATCGGTGAATCCTCCGACCACGACCGCCTCTGCGGGCGTCATGCCGGCGGCTGAGGCCATCGCGGTCATTTCCTCGTAGAGATCGGGTGAATACCGCTCGTGCTCCTCCAGAGTGGACTCGGCCACCTCGACGATCAGGTCGCGATTCGATTCGCCACCGCTCCAGCGTTCCTGCGCCGAAAGCTCGATTCGGTCCTCGAGATAGGCACGGATCATCCCGCCATAGGTCCGGCCGTGTGTATCACCCATGGCGGCGGGTCCGCCGTTGACCGGGAGCACCCTGAGTTTTCCACCGAGCATGCCCCATACGGTACTCCGGGGGAACCCTTTCACACCCCAACAGCATCCAACGGGCAGTCCCGGCCGGGACTTTGAGAGGAGCTGACACCATGAAACGGATAGCAGTAGCTCTAGCCATCCTCCTTGCGGCGTGTTCGGGCGGCGCCACCAGCGACATCACACAGCCGGGAGGGAACGATTCTGGAGTTGTAGCGCCCGGCGATCCGGAGGAACGGGTCATCGACGTCGACTTCGAGGTGGCACCGGAACGAAAGGTCATCCGTACCGCCAACCTCCGACTGCACGCCTCGGATACCCGGGCAACCTACGAGCAGATCGTCGTGCTTGCCGAGGCTCTGGGTGGCTTTGTCGCCGAGGCCCAGGTGAGTCCTTCCGAGAGTGAGGGGGTGGGGCCTGCGGTGTCGATGACACTGAGGATCCCTGAGTCTTCGATGAATGTGGCCCTCCAACAGATCAAGGACCTGGCCGACGAGGTCGTCTCGGAGAGTCGTGGTGCGACCGACGTCTCCGAGCAGTTCGTCGACCTGGAAGCTCGTTTGGTCAACCTCCGTGCCTTCGAGGCTGAGCTTCGTGCCCTGCTTGAAGAAGTCCGCAAACAGCCGGACGCCGATCCCGAGAAACTGCTCCGGGTGTTCAACGAACTTCAGACCGTACGGGGCCAGATCGAGCAGCTCGAAGGCCAGCTCAAGTATCTGACCGATCTAACGGCCCTCGCCACCGTCCAGGTCAGCCTGACCCAGACACCGGCTGCTGCGCCGATCATCAGGGATGCGTGGGCACCGGCCCAGTTGGTTCGGGATGCGGCTTCGAACCTGGTCACTGCCCTGCAGAACATCGCCGGCTGGCTGATCAGTTTCGTCATCTACACCCTGCCCGTGCTGATCCTGGTCCTCGGGATTCCACTCGGTGTCGGGTTCTGGGTCTATCGACGTTGGTTCCGCACCCAGAGAAACCCGGTAGCACCTGCCGGGTAAATAGGGAAAGGGGGTCCCGAGGGACCCCCTTTCCACGTCGTTCGCACTCTCAGTTTCGCGCCATTGCGAAGTAGTCAGTGAAGTTGATCTCGAAGTCCCCGGTGTCCTCGATGACCTCCAGGATCGCCTGGATGTCATCCGGCGGATAGATCCCCGGATCGTTCTTGGTGTCCTCATCAAGCAGTTCCTCAGCCGCCGCATTGGGTGTGGCGTAGAGGTTGTATTCCGACAGCCTGGCGCCGTTCTCAGCATCGAGAATGAAGTCGATGAAGGTGTGTGCCGAGCACGGACTGGTTGCGGTATTGGGTATCACCATGTTGTCCACCCAGAGGGTCGCACCCTCCTTGGGAATGATGTAGGTGAAGTCGTCACCGTTGTCCGCACCATCGAACGCACCGAAGAAGTTGCCGGAATAACCCTGGGCCACCGCCACCTCACCGTTGACCAGGTTCTCGGAGAACTGATCACTATTGAAAGACGTGAGCCACTCCTTGACACCCTGGATCAGATCTACCGCTTCCTGGAGTTCGTCGAGTGACGTGCTGTTCAGGGAGTAGCCGAGGTACTTCAGAGCAGCGCCCATAGCCTCCCTGGGGTCGTTGAGCAGCTGGAAGCCACCCGGGTAGGTGCTGACGATGTCCGGATCGAATACCAGCGCCCAACTCGGCTCCCAATCATCCGGCATCATCGTGAGATTGATCCCCAGGCCGGTAGTCCCCCACTGATATGCCGCCGAGTATCGGCCCCCGGGGTCATAGCTCGGATCTGCGAAGAAGGGGTCCAGATTGGCGAGGTTGGGGATGGCGCCACGTTGAAGTTCCATGATCAGTCCATCCTCGATCATGATCCCGACCATGTAGTCGGAGGGGACGATCACGTCGTAAATGCCACCAGCCTGAAGCTGAGCGATCATTGCTTCGTTGGAGTCAAAGAAGGATTCGACGACGTCAACGTCATATTCCTCCTCGAACTCTGCGATCAGGTCCGGATCCATGTATTCGGACCAGTTGTGGAAGCTGATGTTTCCGTCGACCTGGCCGGGCTGACAGCTCGTGGCCTGAGCCGTAGTTGTGGTCCCCCCATCCCCACCGCAGGCAGCGATGAGGAGGCCTAGAGCGAGCGGCAGCGCCGTGAGCCTCATTCGTTTGCCTGACAATTCGTCCTCCTTCGTTGATCGAATGCTCGAACTCAGGTGAAACCATAAACCGGACAGACGGTTCGCGGAGTCACTCCTGTTGCATGGGACCGATATCGGCGTCGGCGGAATCCTTCCGACCGCGGGAGCTGGTGCCACGCTGAAGACCGAGTGAAATCGCCACCAGGACCATCGAGGCCAGCAGCATCACCGTGCTCACTGCATTGATCAGTGGAGTCACACCTCGCCGGATGAGACCGAAGACATAGACCGGGAGGGTCGTCGACCCGGCGCCCGAAACGAACTGGGTCACTACCACGTCATCGAGGGACAGCGTCATGGCCAGCAGGGCACCACCGGCGACTCCCGGGGCGATGAGCGGGAGTGTCACCTTGAAGAAGGTCTGCATCCTCGATGCGTACAGGTCGGCCGCCGCCTCCTCGAGACGGGCGTCGAATTGGGCGAGCCGGGCCCTGACCACCACCGCCACAAATGAGATGTTGAAGGCAATGTGCGCGAGGGTGATGGTGCCCAGTCCGGTGGTGAGTCGAACCCCGATCAGATCGTTGATAAGACCGAACGCCTGGAAGAAGAAGATGAGGAGCATGACCGCCATGGTCACGTCGGGGATGATGATCGGGAGATACGCGAGCCCGTCCAGGCTCCCCCTACCGCGGAACCGGTAACGCTCCAGAGCAAGCGCCAGCATCGTCCCGAGGATGGTGCTGACGATGGTGGCGGCGAAGGCAACGATCAGTGAGTTGCGCAATGCACTCATCACCTGGGAGTCACCCAGCATCTCCCGATACCAACGGAGCGAGGCCTCCGTCCAGATGCCGACATTGGTGTTGTCGTTGAAAGAGAAGATGATCAGGACGACGATCGGTGCGTAGAAGAAGGCGAACACCAGCCAGGCATTCACACCCATCAACCGGTTGAACCAACCCTTCGGCGCAGTCCCCTCGTTCACAGTGTCTTGGCCCCCGCCCTGAAGTAGAAGATGGTTGCCACCAGCATCACGAGCATCACCGCGAAGGAAAGTGCCGACCCGAAGGGCCAGTTTCTGGCGGTGAGGAACTGGGAGACGATGTAGTCGCCAAGCAGAGTGGTTCTGGCTCCACCGAGGATCGCCGGTGTCACATAGGCGCCCAATGCTGGAATGAACACCAGGATCGATCCAGCCACCACACCCGGCATCGAAAGCGGGAGGGTCACCTTTCGGAAGGCGGTCGGCCCGTCGGCGTAGAGATCCCTCGCCGCCTCGACCAGTCTCCAGTCGAGCCGTTCGATGGCCGCGTAGAGAGGAAGCACCATGAAGGGCATGAACCCGTAGACCATGCCGATGAGGACGGCCGTATTGGTGAACAGGATCCGGATCGGATCACCTCCCAACGCCTGACTCAGTTGTGACAGGGGTCCATTCGATCCAAGGAGGAAGGCCCAGGCGTAGGTACGTACCAGGAAGTTCGACCAGAACGGGATCATCACCAGTACCAGAAGCACGTTCCGTATCGCCGGTCGGCGGGTGGCGATGTAATAGGCGAACGGGTAGGAGAAGAGGAGGCAGATCAACGTGGTGATCAGTGCCAACGTCAGGGAACGCAGGAAGATCTGGGCGACCGGCAGGGTGAACACCCGTTTCCAGGCGTTGAGATTCCAATCCTGGAGAAGGGTCTGGCCGGTCGAGGATCGTGATGCGAACGAGTAGACGAATACCAGGGCGAGGGGAATCGCAAAGAAGAGAATCAGATAGACCCACGCCGGGAGGGCCAGCAGGACTCCCTCCCGGGCCCGCTTCCGGGCTGCCGCCTTTTCCAGTTCGGGGGTGACGATCAGTTCTTCGAGGACCTCGTGGTCCTTGACCATCTCCGAGGCTTCCGCCATCAGTCAGCCACCAGATTGGCTGCGGAGGGACGCCAGGAGACGTAGACCTCCTCACCGCTCTCGAAGATTGGGTTGTCGGGCCGGTTCTCCTCCTTGACCTCGATCGGCTCTCCGAGACCGATGTCGAGGTCGTAGAAGAAGACGTCACCGAAGTAGACACGTCTCGTCACTCTCGCCCGGAGCCGGTTGCGTCCTTCGGCGATCGGGTCACCGGGATGATGGAGGCTGAATCTTTCGGGTCGGATAGCCATCGTCACCGCTCCGGAGGTCGGGTGTGGTTCGATGACTCCCACCTCTACCCCATTGGAGAGACGGGCCGACCCTGCTCCGGCGATCGTCGCCGGAATCAGGTTTATGTCACCGATGAAATCGGCGACAAACCGGGAGGTCGGCTTCTCATAGATTTCCGTCGGGGTGCCCACCTGGAGCAGCTTGCCTTCGCTCATTACTCCGATCCGGTCGGACATGGTCAGGGCTTCTTCCTGGTCGTGGGTCACATAGATGAAAGTGATCCCGACCCGGGCTTGAAGGTCCTTGAGTTCATACTGCATGTTCTGACGGAGCTTCAGGTCGAGGGCACCGAGCGGCTCGTCGAGAAGGAGGACCTGGGGCTCGTTTACCAACGCCCGGGCCAACGCCACACGCTGTTGCATGCCACCGGACAGCTGGGCGGGCTTGGCATCTGCCCGATGCCCCAGTTGCACCTGGTCGAGGGCCCGCTTCACCCGGGTCTCGACTTCGGATTTTTCCACCTTGCTCATCCGCAGACCGAAGGCGACGTTGTCGAAGACGGTCATGTGCGGGAACAGGGCGTACGACTGGAAGACGGTGTTGACCGGCCGCTGATTCGCCGGTTTGAGCCCCATCTCCACACCGTGAAGCTTGAGACTGCCCTGGGTAGGGAATTCGAACCCGGCGATCATGCGCAGGGTGGTGGTCTTCCCGCACCCGGATGGCCCGAGGAGAGAAAAGAACTCCCCGTCGTCGACGGTCAGATCGATGCTGTCTACAGCGACAACGTCGTCACCAAACCTCTTGCTGACACCGACCAGTTCGACCGCGGCCGTCTTCTCCATCAGGACTCCTCGTAGACGACTTCTCCACCAATGATCGTCGCGCTCACCCTGGTTTCCCGGATTGGCCCGCTCCCCAGCGGGTCACGGTCAAGCACAACGAGGTCAGCGAGCATACCCACGCCAAGCCTGCCGGTGTCGTGCTCAGCGTGGTTGATGTAAGCCGATCCGGCGGTGAAAGCGGTCACCGCTTCCTCGAAGGTGAGACGTTGTTCGGGGAGGAATACCGGCTTGTCTTCGAGTTGGCGGGTGACCGCCATGTCGACTTCGGCCATGACGTTTGCGGTTGAGACTCCCCAGTCGCTCCCCATTCCCAACTGCGCACCGGCATCGAGCAACGATCGAAACGGATACTGCCAGCCGGACCGCTCGGGACCGAGGAAGGGGATGGTGAGGTCGTCCTGATAGGTGTCGTGACAGGCCCACAACGGTTGGGCATTGGCCACCCCACCGAGGGAGGCAAAACGCGGGATGTCGTCCGGGTGGATCACCTGAATATGCGCAATGTGGTGACGGTTGTCAGAAGGCCCATTCGCCATCCGGGCCGCCTCGATGGCATCCAGGGCGTTGCGAACGGCGCGGTCGCCGATGGCGTGGAAGTGGCATTGGAATCCGAGGGCATCGAGTCGGGGCACCGCCTCCATGAGGATCCGGCGTTCGATGAAGTCTATCCCGCTGTTGGCGGTAGCCGTGCCGTCCGGGCCGAGCCAGGGGTCGATCATGGCGGCGGTGAAGTTCTCACAGACCCCGTCGAGCATCAGCTTCACCGAAGTCGGCCGGAATCGGGGACCGTCGTGTCCCCGACGTTCGACCAAGTCGTCGATCTGCTCCAACCCGCGGTCACGATCCCACCACAGGGCACCAACTACCCGACCCTTGAGCCGACCGTCGGATGCCAACCTCAGATACGCCGCCTGGATATCCGGTCGGACGATCGCGTCCTGCCATCCTGTGATCCCGTAGGAGAGGAGCTCCTGCTGACCACGCATCAGACCCATCTCGATGTCGTCCACGGTGTCGGGTGGGGCAACCGAGGCGACCAGATCGACGGCGCCCTCGTGCAACGTCCCCTGCGGGGATCCGTCGGACCGGCGCTCGATCCTGCCATCGACCGGGTCTGAAGTGTCAGAGTCGATACCGGCGGCGATGAGGGCGGCGGTGTTCACCCAAGCCCCGTGACCGTCTGTGTTCCAGAGGATGGCGGGACGATCGGGGACCAACCGGTCGAGGTCCTCCCGGTCCGGACACCCTCTCGGAAACCATGACTGAGACCAACCGGAGCCGATGATCCATGACAGATCGGGGTGACGTTGGGCGTACTCGCCGATCACCCGATAGGCGCCCCGGGCGTCATCGACCCCTTCGAAGTCGACTCTGAGCTTGTCCAGACCCGACATGGCGGGGTGGACATGGGCATCGATGAACCCCGGGGTGATCATCTGTCCGTCGAGTCTGTGGACCAATGTTCCCGGGCCAGCGTGGACCAGCACCTCCTCGTCATCCCCGGTGGCAACGATCCGATCGCCGGCGATCGCAATGGCAGCGACATACGGGCGGTCAGGCATGGAGGTGAACACCCGTGCGTTGCAGAAGATGCGGTCGGCGGTCACAACGGCGGCAGGCTAGCGATGACGACAGGACGCCCCACCCCGGATGAGGCTACGCTCCACTCCGTTATGGGATCACTCTGGCACCCGTTCGCCGACATGTCGTCGGTGCAACACGAACCGTTCATCATCGATCGCGCCGACGGCGTCTACGTATACGACGAAACCGGGAAGGAGCTCCTCGATGGGGCGGCGTCCCTCTGGTATCAGAACGTGGGCTATGGACGCGAGGAAATCATCGCCGCTATGGATGCGCAGGCCCGCAAGATTCCGGCGTTCCACACCTTCATCGATTACGCCACCCGGCCCCCACTGGAACTGGCCGAGCGGATTGCCGGGGTCTCGCCCGACCCGGGTTCAAAGGTCTTCTTCGGGTCGGGCGGTTCGGACGCCGTCGATACCGCAGCCAAACTCGCCCGCCGTTACTTCTCGGCGATAGGGCAACCGGAGAGGAACGTGTTCATCTCGAGAGAGTGGGGCTACCACGGCACCCACGCCTACGGGACTTCGCTCGCCGGAATGGAGATCAACCGGATGGGATACGGAGGCGACCTCGTCTCCGACGTGGTGATCGTCCCCTATGACGACGACGAGGCGGTGGCCAAGGCCATCGACCATGTCGGCGCCGATCGAGTCGCCGGCATCATCGTCGAGGCAGTGATCGGAGCGGGGGGTATCCGACCGGTCAGCGATGAGTACCTGAAGAACGTCCGCCAGCACATCCGCGATGCCGGCGCCCTCTACATCTCCGACGAGGTGATCACCGGATTCGGCAGGGTCGGTGACTGGTTCGCCGCCAACCGGTACGGCTTGGAACCCGACCTCATGACCTTCGCCAAAGGTGTGACCTGCGGGTATGCGCCGCTGGGCGGGGTCGTGGCCGCATCACACGTGGCCGAACCGTTCTTCAACACGCCCGGTCTCATCTTCCGACACGGCTACACCTATTCGGGCCACGCCGTCGCCTGCGCAGCCGGAATGGCTGTCATGGACATCCTGGAACGTGAGAACCTCTTCGCACGGGCGCGGGAGCTGGAAGACGAGCTCTACGACGCACTGCTTCCCCTGCAGGAGGTTCCTGGCGTGACCGGGATCCGCCGCGGGGTCGGTGCACTGGCGGCAATCCAGCTCGACTACGACAACGACGAGACACTCCCACCACGGGCAGTCAAGACCTGTCGCGAGGCGGGCGTTTTGACCCGGGCGATGGCAGGGGGAGCACTGCAGGTTTCGCCACCGTTGATCATGACCCGTGAACAGGTGGACGAGATGGCCGCCCGATTCAGAACGGGCCTCCTCGCCGCCGGGAACTGACCTGTGAAGCTGATTCCGTTCTGGGTCGACGATGCGCCGCGCCCGGAGGGCCTCACCTCGGGCCTCCCGGAGGAGTGCGACGTCCTCATCGTCGGATCGGGATTCACCGGCCTTTCGGCCGCTCTGCGTCTCAGTGAGGCCGGGCGGACGGTCGTGGTCATCGATGCCGGGGAGATAGCCGGAGGCGCGTCCTCGATGAACGGTGGCATGGTCTCCCCCGACATCAAGGGTGGCGTCGGAGCGGTGGAGCAGAGATACGGTCCTGATATCGCAACTGAGATGTGGCATTCGACGGTCCGCTCCATCGAAATCGTCAAGGAACTGGATCGTCGCAGCGGGATCGATGCCCTGATCGTCGACGGTGGGCTGGCCGCCCTGGGCACCGGGGAACGGACAACGAAGAAGTTCAAGGACTCCATCGATTGGTATCGGCGCCGTTTCGGAGTCGAATGGGAATTGATCGGCCCCGATCGCATCGGTGAGTTCGTCGGTGGCGACTACTGGGACACTGCCCTGTACGAGCCTGAGGGGTTCGGGGTGCATCCCGCTCGCCTCGCATTCGGTCTGGCCACCGAGGTGAAGGAGGCGGGGGCGACGCTGGTGGCCCACTGCGCCGCAGAGCAGGTCACCGAGGCAGGTGCGGGGAAACAGGTGCGAACCACCCGTGGTTCGATAAGGGCCGGAGAGGTGATCATCGCCACCAACGGGTACACCACCCCACAACCGAGTCCCCGGGTCGCCAAGTATGTCGTACCGATCGGGTCGTACATCATCACCACCGAGTCGCTGGGCAGCGAGGCAGCCCGTGTCTTCCCGGGTGGAGCAATGACCTACACCAAGAAGCGACTCCTCCATTACATGCGTCGGACACCCGACGACCGCATCCTGATCGGGGGTCGCCGCAACCTCCACACCGGCCTCGATCCGGTGGAGTCGGCGGCTGACCTCCACCGCGCCCTGGTCAGATACTTCCCCTGGCTGGCCGACGCGGCCATCACCCATTCCTGGGGTGGGCAACTCGGTGTCCCCTTCGACCTGATTCCGAAGATGGGGAAGACCGACGGTGTCTGGTACGCCCTCGGATACGGGGGTCACGGGGTCGGGTTGTCGCTCCAACTCGGCTACGAACTCGCCGGGACGATCCTCGGCGAGGACCCGCCGTCAATCTTCAGTCGGGTCCCCAGTAAGGGCAGGTTCTATTACGACGGCCGCCACCCCTGGTTCCTGACCCCGGCCTCGGTCCTGTACCGCACCCTCGACCGGGTCGGTCTCTGACCTCTTCCTGAAGGTCCAGAAGGCAAGCGCTCCGGCGCCAGCGATCAATCCGATCGTCAGCGGCACCATCCACTTGGAGTGCATCAACGCCGACAGCGTCTCGGAGATGGGTGCCCGACCCCCGCTCGGACTCAAGACCCACGATCCGATCCGGAGCATCACCGCGAAGCTCAGCGCACCGAGCGAGACCCTGGTGAGAAGACCTTTGATTGCTGCGTTCCGATCTTCGGAAAGACTCACCACACCCCATCCGGCGACGAGGAACGTCAACACGGCCAGGAACGCTGCAGTCCCGAGACGGCCTGCGATCGGTGAGGCGGACCCGACAGTCGGTGGCTCACCCGCCGACCGGACAACCAGCGGATCAACCTGATCGAGGGCGATGGTCACGTCGGAGGTCGACACCGGGAGGCCGGTGGATGCTGACACCGCCCCCGCGATGGCTTCGGCGGCGGGTCGCAGGATCGAGGCGACATCGACCACAGCCTCTCCACCCGATGTGGACCCCGAGGCGAGAACGATCTCGGCAACCAGACGATCCATGACTTCGGCCACATCGGGTTCGTCGAGGACCGCTTCAACCGTCTCATCGGAGGGTGCCGCACCGGCGTCGGTCAGTTCATCCCGCAACCAATCGGTGAGCAGGCTGACCACCGGGGCAGAGCCACCCATCGGGGAGAGCGATTCGGCCAGGGTCTCTGTGTCGACCACCACAGAGCGGCCCCAGATGGAGATAAGGAAGATGGTTATGGAGAGACCGAAGATCCAACCCAGACCGCCGCGGGCGAAGCCTCGGACGTGGCGCCGGGCGCCTGACTTCATTTGATGACTAGGGCCGGGTTGGTACGAATCCGGGGTTTCCGTTCCACCACCGCTCCGGCAAGCGTCTCGAATGCCGCGGCGGCCTCGCTGCCGGGTGCCGCGATAGCCACGGGCTCACCGACGTCGGCACCACGACCCATTTCCTGGAGCAACGGAATCCGGGCAAGGAGGTCGACACCGACCTCGTCAGCGAGAGCCTGACCACCACCTGAGCCGAACAGCTCATAGCGGGTCCCATCATTGGCGGTGAACCAGGACATGTTCTCGACGACCCCCATCACCTGCTGGTCAACTTCGGCGGCCATCAGGGCTGCCCGACGGGCCACCCTCTGCGCCGTGGGTTGAGGGGTGGTGACGATGAGCACCTGGGCCTTGGGGAGGAACTGCGACATCGAGATCGAGATGTCCCCGGTTCCGGGCGGCATGTCGACGATAAGGAAATCCAGGTTGTCCCAGAAGACATCCTTGAGGAACTGTTCGACGGCTTTGTGGAGCATCGGACCCCTCCAGATGACCGCCTTGTCGTCAGCCACGAAGTAGTCCATCGACATCACCTTCACACCGTGCGACACGGGTGGGACGATCATGTCGCCGACCATGTAAGGCGGGGTGTCGACACCCAGCATCGCCGGGATGGAGAAGCCCCAGATGTCGCCGTCGACGATTCCCACACGGTGACCGGCTCGCACCAATGCGACTGCCAGATTCGCCGACACGGAGGACTTGCCGACGCCACCCTTGCCCGAGGACACCGCGATGGTCCGTGTCGCAGAACCGGGCTGTCCGATCCCGGGGCCAGCCTTTGCCTTCAACCCTTCCATCCAGGTTTTGGCCTCGTCTTCGTCCATCACCTCAACATCGATGTCGGCGCCGTTGGCATACGGGCGGAGGGCGGTCTCAAGACGCTCC
>CAYNSP010000022.1:0-20722 GCA_964400035.1 uncultured Acidimicrobiaceae bacterium
CGGGCAAGACTCGTGCGAGCTCCGACCAGGCCAGTTCCCCGAGCGACGAGTAGAGACGACACCAGCCCGGACAACCCCACCACCAACACTATTGCCAGCACTGCTAGGAGCGCCAACGGTTCCAATCCGAGCCCCGCCCACACCGCGAATCCCACCACCAGAATCAGGGCGGCGGACGCTACCGACTCACCGGCGAGCCACCAGACCCTCCGCCGTGTCGGCCATCCCACCGCATACAAGACGCCCGCCTGGTGTGCGCGGGTCGCGGCGCCCAAGACCACCATGCCAGCAGCAATGACTCCTGCAGTCGTCACCGCCATCACCAACAGCATCCGATTCACTCCTGACAGCCCCTCAAAGACCTGGAATGCAGCCCCGAGGGTCGACCAACCTTGCTGCACCCAACCCAAGTCCGATCGGTCCTCGTAGTAGTCGGGAACGAAAAGCTCCACCAGTTGCGGAGACGAACCGGCCATCACATCAACGTCGAAACCCAGGTCCAGGATCGCCCCGGCAACTTCTTCAACCCGCGCCTGGGACAGATCATCAAACCCGGTCAACCCGGCGACACGGACTCTCACTGCATCGATCATCTCCTCCCCCCGCAGCACGATCGCACCTTCCAGGTCAGTGACTGCCAAGGGAGGGGGCAACAACAATCCGGTCGGATCTAACGTTGGCGTCATCTCCAAGGGAGTGTCCAGTGCGGCTCCTGATGCGTCAGCTACCAAGACTGACACTGGGGCCTCCCAAGCGCCCACCGGCGCCCACGACACCGGGTCACTAGGAATCTCGGCTCGTTCAAGGTCGAACTCGGCGAGAGGCACTACCGCGAACGGGTACTGCCCCCAGTCGATGACGGGGCCGCCCACCTGTCTGATGGGTTCCAGTGTCGAAACGCGGTACCCGTCGTGCTGGCGCGACACGCGCAAAGCCACCCCCGCCGAATCAGACCTGGGCTCGACCCGCTCGTACACCAATGATCCCGGCAACCCCCGCCAGAAATCTTGAGACATGTGCGACTCATACGATGTTCCCATCTCCGGCGTTGGCCCCAGTGAGCCTGGCCACGGGATCTCGATAGAGAGAAGTACGAAGGGTCTTGCCTCATGGGCAAGATTGAGCTGAGAGACGCCCAGCAACTCCCGCTCCTCGTCCAACCGTCTATCAACAAGCCCATCCAGGCTCCTGGCCGAGGCCACCTCGCTCTCCGAGAAACCTGCACCCCGCTGATAGACGGTCAACTCGGCGACAAGGGGTGTATACAACCTCGACGAGACCAACAACGGCACAACCGGAGTGTCGACGGCACCTGCGGTCCGCATTCCCCTCAGCTGCGACAACCCCATGAACAGGTCCGGTGGAATGCCATCAGTTCGGAAGCCGCCAGCAGTCCGCTCACGTCCCGAACCAACCCGCTCTAGCCTCGATAAGAAGGACCACGAATCACCCAACAACTCCTGCTCTGAGACGGGGTCCACCGCCAGGACCGGGCTGGCAAGTCTGAAACCGGCCGAAGATCCGCCTCGCAGGTAGGCAGCCCACGGGCGGTCGAAACCGGAGGCGCCACTAAATGAATGCCAACCGCTGAGCGTGCCGTGACCAGTGAACTGATGAGGGGGGAGCAGGACGTGCCCGTCCATCGTCGCAAGCGCCTGCCGGGCGATCCCATCGGAGGTGAACACCTCGACTTCTGCCGCGAAGACAGCAGGGTCAGAGGGCAGAGAGTCTTCATCCAAGAAGATCTGCGGTTGAAGCGAATTCATACCAATGTAGCCCACATACGACGCAGGCGCCGCCACTTCTACACCAGGGATAGCTCGGATCGCCTCTAGATCCTGCATGGTGAGTCCTTGGTGCCCGGCAAGCGCCAGAAAGTTGGGTTCGACCAGGTTGTTGGTCCTCTCCAACTCCGACTTGACACCTGAGGGTCGGACAAGAATGTCGTAAACACCACGCCAGTTCTGATCAACAGCCTCGACCACCTTCACTTGAGCGCCCGCCGTAATACCTGCCGCCACCGGACCGAAAGCAGCAAGAAGAAGAGTGGCCGCCAGGAACACTCGGTTGCGTCTAAGGCGACCAAACGCCCCCGGAAGCATTCCCAGCCTCAAGCCAATTCCGACTACGCGGGGCATTCCGACCCGTCTGGAGCTACGGTGCTGGACAGGGCGGATTCCCGGTGGTAATCGTGACCTTGGATGTCTTTACGCTGAGCGGGGTATCCGGTGGGGTGTACAGTGTGAGAATCTGGTTGAAGACCGTCGAGACACAGCTGTAAAAGGTGTGGCTGTCAGAAGCGCCGGTTGTGGAGACACCGTTCCAATGTCTGTCCGAGCCGTCTCCTCTCACCCATTCAACGTGATAAGGGGGCGTTCCAGACCAACCCAAACTCCAGCTAGCGCCGAACGGGGCGTTGCCGCTTTGGTTGCTAGGGGAGATCGAAGTTGTGTTCGCCATTGCGATTGACGTCGCCATCAGGACAATGGTGAAAGCGGAGACCGCAATCGCGCGTCGCGGCCAGCGGACTGTCGTTTCGTGCATCGTGGCACCTCCTCATGGATAAAGACGCATCAGGCTCTACTTTGGATAACAAGAGATCTCCAAGATCCAGGATGTCTCGCATCGGAATCTGGCCCGATGACTAGCCGCGGCGACTGACTGGCTGCGTTGAGTGACGATCGACCACGGATAAGACCTCGGGGAGGTCCAACTCGGGGTAGGGGTCAGGGGCCATCAGACCCAGGATGCGGGCCTGGGACCGTGCCGAGACCAGGACCGCATCCCCGAACCTCTCGACCAGGTCGGGTGGGGGAGTGCGGCAGCACTCGGGGTCCGGACATTCCGACTTCTCCCGGTTGGTGGTTTCCCGCCCCCGGAACCAGCGGGCGTCCCCGAATCGCACTCCCAGGGTGACGGCAAGCGGCGGCTCGCGACCTTCCTCGATATGGGTGGTGCAGAAGTAGGTCCCCGCCGGTGTGTCGGTGTACTGATGATGGGTCCCGAAGCGATCACCGGACGAGAAGGTGACACGTGAACCCCAACGCCGGCAGAGTCGCTGGGTCTCGATCCCTCCATACTCGTCCCGGGGCACCGGTGCGCCGTCGTTGATCATCCCCTTGACCACCGTCCCCACCTCGTTGCTGACCACGATGTGGCAGTCCAACCCGAGGTGATGGGGCAGGAGGTTGGCCATCCGCCACGCCGCCATCTCGTAGGAGACGTAGAACAGCTCTTTGACGTCCTCTACGTCGAGATCGTGATGATTGCGGGCGTCGATGAGGTGGCTCAGCACCGGTTCCTGGGGCACCAGCACAGCACTAGCGAAGTAGGCCGTCTCGACACGCTGTCTGAGGAATGTGAGGAGATCGGGCTCACTCTCGTGATCCAGGATGAAACCGGCAAGCGTCTGGAGTACCGCTTTCCTCGCCTGGCGGGTCCGCAGTTCGTTGCGCTGGGCGATGTACATCCGTCGATTCCGGGTGTCGATGATGGCCCGGGCGAAACCGGGCATGTCCTCGATCGAAACCAACTCGAACCCGTTGTGAGAGACCAGGTCGAGCAGATTGCGTGAGGTGAAGGGCCCGGTACCGGTGTATTCGACGGAGTGGAGTGCCCTTTCCGCGGCATCCTCGAGATGCTCCAGGTAACCCGCTGTCTCCTGCAGCCATCTGTGCACCTGGCCATTGGCGGCCCGTACCTCTTCGGAACCCGCCTGGCCCAACCCTGACCGATGTCGTAGCTCGGTATGCAACCCGACCAGATGTGCCAGGGTCTCGTTGTCGAGCCGTGAGCCGGGCTTGATGGTGGGCAGATCGAGGGTCGAGAAGAACGGAGTCTCCTGGAGCCTGAGGAGCTCTATCTCCAGGGCATCCCTACGGCTGGGCGGGTTGGGGTCGAGGAGACTGGAGACTTCCACTCCCAGCGCCGAGGCGAGGGCCATCACCAGGCTCAACCTGGGTTCCTTCTTCCCGTTCTCGAGAAGTGACAGGGAGGGGCCGGGCTTTTCGACCCGGGCACCTAGTTCGTCGAGGGTCAGACCGGCCTCTCTCCGGTAGTGACGGAGGCGGCGGCCAAAAACCAGCGAATCCAGGTTCTGAGAATCAGTCATAACACCTCAACCGCGAAAGATGTGGTGATCTTATCACCACGAACCGGGTAGGGCCTGGGGTCAAACGGGAAGAAACTCATCACTTATGAACCAGTTTCAAAATGATCTCGAGCGACGGGTGTTGACACCGGAGGCTGTCGCCTTTCTCGTCGACTTGGAGAACGAGTTCGGTTGGCGGCGGGGTCAGCTGCTCGCCGACCGGGTCCGCCGCCAGGAGGACCTCGATGGCGGCGTTCTCCCGGACTTCCTCCCTGAGACCGAGGAAGTCAGGAAAGGTGACTGGACCATCGCACCGGTTCCCGACGACCTTCGGGACCGTCGTGTCGAGATCACCGGTCCGGTGGACGCACGGATGATGATCAACGCCCTCAATTCAGGGGCGAGGGTGTTCATGGCCGACTTCGAGGATGCCACCTCACCCACCTGGGAGAACCTTCTCAATGGACAGGCGAATCTGGTTGACGCTTACCGGCGGACGCTCACTTTCGATACCCCTGAGAAGAGCTACCGGCTCAACGACGACATAGCCACGCTCATGGTGCGACCCCGGGGATGGCACCTCGAGGAACGCCACTTCCTGGTGGAGGGACGACCGATGTCTGCCTCGCTCTTCGATTTCGGGTTGTACATGTTCCACGGTGGGCGGGCCGCATTCGAGGCGGGGACCGCACCCTATGTGTACCTCCCCAAGCTGGAATCCCATCTCGAGGCCCGACTCTGGAACGACGTGTTCGTGTGGTGCCAGGACCGGCTCGGGATCCCGCGGGGCACCGTCAAAGCCACCGTCCTCATCGAGACCATCCTCGCCGCATTCGAGATGGAGGAGATCCTCCACGAACTGAAGGACCACTCCGCCGGTCTGAATGCAGGACGCTGGGACTACATCTTCTCGATCATCAAGAAGCTCCGGAACCGCCCCGGCTTCGTCCTCCCCGACAGGTCACAGGTCACGATGACTGTCCCCTTCATGCAGGCCTACACCAGACTCATGGTTGAGACCTGTCACCGGCGTGGCGCCCATGCCATCGGTGGTATGGCCGCTTTCATCCCCAACCGGCGCGACCCCGAGGTGACCGCAAGGGCGATGTCCGCGGTCCGGGACGACAAGGCGAGAGAAGCCGACCAGGGCTGCGATGGAACCTGGGTGGCGCACCCCGACCTGGTACCGGTCGCGATGGCCGAATTCGACCGGGTCCTGGGTGATAGTCCCAACCAGATCATCAACCCGGCAGAACCCGGCGGTGTCACCGCCCGGGACCTTCTCGACTTCGACCTCCCAGGACAGGTCACCATGGATGGGGTCAGGGCCAACGTCTCGGTCGGGATCCGCTACCTGGCGGCCTGGCTCGCTGGCACCGGTGCGGTCGCTATCGACAACCTCATGGAAGACGTGGCCACTGCCGAGATCTCACGTTCCCAGATCTGGCAGTGGGTCCATGGCGGCGTCATTACGAGCGACGGTTCGACCGTCGATGAGGACCTGATCCGTCAGATCGCCGACGAGGTTGTTGCCGCAAGCGGCGGCGGCCCCGCCTCCGATCACATGCACATGGCCCGAAAGGTATTTGAGGAGGTAGCCCTTTCCGACGAGTTCATCGAGTTCCTGACCCTGCCCGCCTACGAACTGATCCACTGAAGGAGAGACAGAAGATGACAATGCAGAACCTGAGTGCAGAAGCCGCCCGGATCTCCGATGACTGGAGGACCAATCCAAGGTGGCAGGGTGTAGTGCGGAACTACACCGCCGAAGATGTCGTCCGTCTCCAGGGCACCATCAGGGAGCAACACACCCTCGCTTTCAGGACCTCGACCAGGCTCTGGGACCTCCTCAACTCCACCGACTATGTGAACGCCCTTGGGGCCCTCACCGGGGGACAGGCGGTTCAGATGGTCAAGGCCGGGCTTCCCTCGATCTATCTCTCCGGGTGGCAGGTGGCAGGCGACGGGAACCTGGCCGGTGAGGTCTACCCCGATCAATCCCTGTATCCGGCCAACTCGGCGCCCGCCCTGGTGAAGCGGATCAACAACGCTCTCCGTAGGGCAGATCAGATCCAGTGGGCAGAAGGCGAAGGTGACATCGACTGGTTCGTTCCGATCATCGCCGACGCCGAGGCGGGTTTCGGTGGTGCCCTCAACGTCTTCGAACTGACCAAGCAGTTCATCGAGGCGGGGGCCGCCGGGGTGCATCTCGAAGACCAGTTGGCCGCAGAGAAGAAGTGCGGTCATATGGGTGGCAAGGTGCTGGTCCCGACCAGCCAGCACATCCGGTCACTCCAGGCTGCCCGTCTCGCTGCAGACGTGATGGGTGTGCCCACGATCATCGTGGCCCGCACCGACGCCGACTCGGCCACCCTTCTGACTTCCGACGTCGACGAGCGCGACCGGCGTTTCATCGTGGGGGAGCGGACTCCGGAGGGGTTCCACCGTGTCACCGGCGGATTGGACTCGGCGGTAGCGAGGGGGCTGGCTTATGCACCCTATTGCGACCTGATCTGGTGTGAGACCTCGACCCCCAACCTCGAGGAAGCGAAGACATTCGCCGATGCGATCCACGCCGAGTACCCGGGGAAGATGCTCGCCTACAACTGCTCGCCATCGTTCAACTGGTCGAAGCACCTCGATGAGGGGACTATCGCCAGATTCCAGAAGGAACTCGGGGCCATGGGCTACCGGTACCAGTTCATCACCCTGGCCGGTTTCCATGCCCTCAACGCCTCCATGTTCGAACTGGCCCGCGGCTATGCCGAGCGCGGCATGAGCGCATACGTAGACCTCCAGAACCTCGAGTTCGCCATGGAGGAGGAGGGCTACACCGCCACTAGACACCAGCGTGAAGTCGGTGCCGGGTACTTCGACCTGGTCAGCCAGACCATCGCCAGCGGGAACTCATCCACGCTGGCCCTGGTCGGGTCGACGGAGGAGGCCCAGTTCTGAGGTTGGCCTATTGCGTGTGCACGGATGGGTAAAAGCCTCCCGCGCACACGCAGTGGGACTGTCCACTCCGCGGACGCGTCCGGTAGTCTGATCGGCAGTAAATCCATGGAGGGATCCTGATGAAGATCGTCCACGTTGTGGGCACCGGAACTATCGGCGAACCGTTGATCGGTCTGCTTGCCGACCACAGGGAGGCCTTCGGTATCGACGAAGTCACCTTCCACAAGCGGACGCCTCTGGTCACCGAGAAGGCAAAGGTCGAAGACCTTGTCCGCCGGGGGGCGATTCTCGCCGTCGACGACAACCGCAAGGCCACATTTGAGGAACTCGGGCACTCACCCAAGTTCGAGACCTCCGAATCCATCGAGCGGGCGACCGTCGTCATCGACTGCACGCCGGTGGGCAATCAGATGAAGGACGAGTTCTACAACGCGGCCAAGGGGCCGGTCGGCTTCATGGCGCAGGGCTCGGAGTACGGATTCGGCAAGATGTACGCCCGGGGGATCAACGACGAGGCCCTGGTCCAGGGTCAGGATCGGTTCCTTCATGTGGTCAGCTGCAACACCCACAACATCGCAGTGTTGATCAAGTCACTGGGGATGGACCCGGACGGGACCAACCATCTCACCGACGGCCGGTTCATGTGTATGAGACGGGCCAACGACATCTCCCAGGACGGCGGTTTCGTGGCCAGCCCGACCGTCGGCTCCCACGGGGACGACCGGTTCGGTACCCATCACGCCCGGGATGCCCATGATCTGTTCGAGACCATGGGATACGACCTCAACGTCTTCTCGTCGGCGATCAAGCTGAATACCCAGTACATGCACTCCCTGCACTTCTCGTTGACCCTGGATCGCGAGATCGATGTCGACGAGGTGCGGGACCGTCTTGCATCCAACGCACGGGTGGCGGTGACCCACAAGCGCTCGGCCAACCAGGTGTTCTCGTTCGGGCGCGACCACGGCTATTACGGACGGATCATGAGCCAGGCGGTGATCGCGCTGGACACGCTGGCCGTACGGAATGGCAACGAGATCGTTGGATTCTCCTTCACCCCCCAGGACGGCAATCCCATGCTGTCGACTGTGGCGGCCATGTTGTGGTACCTCGACCCGGGTTCCGTTGAGAAGCGTCTCGAGGTGCTCCGGCGGTACCTCTTCACCGAGATCTAGTCGTGGATGCGAAGGCGAGGGCCTTCGCCGAGGAGGCCATCCTGGCCCTCGGCCGTGGCGACTCCGCCAGTGCCCGCACCTTCATATCCCAAGCTGTCGATGTTGACCATGATCTCGGTCCGTTGGCGGATTGCGTCTATCTCGCCTGCGCCGAGATCGACCAGGACGGTGAGGTGACCACGGCGACATGGAACGCCCTCGCTGACGCGGCGACCGACCTGTGGGCCGTGATCGAAGGGATCAGGAGTTGAAGTCCGGTGGCACCGTGAAGCCACCCTCGGTCTGGCTCACCACGCTGGGTTGTGCCAAGAACCAGGTCGACTCCGAGAAGGTGATCACCATGCTCGCGGACGCCGGATATGAATGGGCCGAATCGCCCGAGACCGCCGATGTGGTGATGGTCAACACCTGTGCGTTCATCGAGGAGGCTCGTGCGGAATCAGTCGAGACCATCCTCGAGTTGGAGCAGCGTAAGGCCAGGGGCGCCCGCTCGGTGGTGATCGGGTGAATGGCCCAGCGTTTCGGGACGGAAGTCGCCGACGCCCTTCCCGAAGTGGATGCGGTCCTCGGACTCGACCGCTACGGGGAACTGGTCGGGGTGCTCGACCGGCTCACCCGATGGGAACCGGTGCAGATACGAAGACGACCGCTGATGGACATTCTCCATGCAACAGGTCGACCGGTCAGCGGGCTGCCCTACGCCTACCTCAAGGTGGCCGAGGGGTGTGACAAGCCCTGCACCTTCTGCGCAATCCCCTTGATCCGGGGCAAGCAACGGTCGCGTCGCCCGGTGGAGATCCGTGCCGAGCTCGAAGGGTTGGTCGCCGGCGGTGTGAGTGAGGTGATCCTCGTTGCCCAGGACCTCGCCGCCTACGGGCGTGATATCGGGGCGCCTGGTGGGCTCCCCGAGCTTCTCAGGTTTGTCTCCGATGTGGATGGTCTCGAGGTCATCCGGCTTCTATACCTCCACCCCCGTGAGATTCGCGATTCGTTGCTCGATGAGATGACTTCCAATCCGAAGGTCGCTCCCTACTTCGATCTCTCTCTGCAGCATGTCTCGGGGCCGCTGCTGCGGGCGATGAAGCGGCCGGGCAACACCGAGAAGCACCTGAACCTGATCGCGAGGATCAGGGAACTGGCCCCGATGGCGGCATTGCGCTCCTCCTTCATCGTGGGCTTCCCCGGAGAAGTCGACGACCATGTCGACGAGCTGGCCGACTTCCTGGAGACAGCCGGACTCGACTGGGCCGGTTTCTTTCCCTACTCGGCCGAGCCCGGGACCCCTGCCGCCGCGATGACGGGCCAGGTCGAGCGCGATGAGGTGATGCAACGTCTCCGCTATCTCACCTCGATCCAGGAGGAAGTCACCGAAAATCGAAACGCCGGATGGATCGGAAGCCGGGGCAACGTCCTCATCGATCAGGTCGAGGATGGTGTCCCGGTGGGACGGTCATACCGTCACGCTCCTGAGATCGACGGTGTTGTCCGTGTCGACCGGGGTCGACCGGGGGAGTGGGTCACGGTCGAGTACACCGGGGTCTATGGTCCCGACATGGACGCGGTGGCAGTGTGATTGTTGAAACCATCGCAGTCGGCACCGAGTTGCTACTCGGTCAGATCGTCAATTCGAACGCGGCCCACATCGGCGCCGCACTCGCCGAGAAAGGGCTGGACACCAATCACCAACAGGTGGTTGGTGACAACCTGGAGCGGGTCGCCGCCGCAATACGTCTCGCCCTCAGCCGGTCGGACGCGGTGATCATCACCGGTGGCATCGGACCCACCCAGGATGATCTGACACGTGAGGCGGTATGCGAGGCCACCGGTCTGGAAATGGTGTTCTCCGAGGAGTACGCCGCCGAACTGAGGGAGTGGTTCGCCAGCCGGGGGAGGGTGATGCCGGAGTCGAATCTCCGACAGGCCCAGCATCCAGCCGGGGCCGAACTGCTTCCCAATCCGAAGGGGACGGCACCCGGGTTGGCGATCCCGTTCGATGGGAAGTTGATCTTCTGTGTTCCCGGCGTTCCCGCCGAGATGGAGTACCTCCTGGAAAGAGAGGTGTTACCCCGCCTGGTCGACGTCAACGGTGGCGCCGCCCTGGTGAGCCGGGTGATCCGCACCTGGGGTCGGGGCGAATCCGATATCGCCGAGATGGTGGACGACCTCTACCTGGCCTCCACCAACCCTTCGATCGCCTTCCTGGCTTCGGCCGGTGAGATCAAGATCAGGATCACGGCCAAGGCTCGAACTGAGACCGAAGCCCGCGAAATGATCGCCCCGATCGAGACCGAGATCCGCGGACGACTGGGGGATCTGGTCTTCGGAGTGGACGACGAGACCATCGGTCAGATCCTGGTCAAGTTGCTCAAGGAGAATGGTCTGACCATCGGGACCGCCGAGTCGATGACCGGTGGTCTGGTGGCATCGGCTCTCAGCTCTGCTCCGGGTTCGTCCGACTACTTTCTCGGAGGCCTCGTCGCCTACGACCCGTCGTTGAAGAAGTCCCTCCTCGGTGTTGAAGACGTTTCGGAGGTGGTCACGGCCGGCGTGGCCGAGGAGATGGCGAACGGAGGCCGCAAGCTTCTCGGTGTCGACGTGGTGGTTGCCATCACCGGGTCGGCGGGTCCGGAACCGCTGGAGAAGCCACCGGGAACCTTCTATGTGGCGGTGGCCACCCCGGAGATGACACGTTCCCGCGAGATGCGGATGGTGGGCGATCGGGAACGGGTGCGGGCCTATGCGGCCACGGCCGCCCTTCATCTCACCCGTCTGGCATTGATAGGTCGGTGGTGGGGGCGGTAGACGAACAACCCGGGAACGTGTTCTCCGCCGTCCCGGTACCGGTGGAGATCCGGATGGCGCTCTCCGATCGTCTCTCGTCCCTGGACCTGCCCGGTCGGCTTGTGCCTCCGGAGGACTGGCATATAACCCTCCGCTTCCTGGGCAAGGCCGACGCCCCCACACTCGACCGCTTCATCTACGGACTGTCGGCCGCTGCGAAGCAGGGCAGCTTCCGGATCGGGCTGGGCCGTCTGGGAGCGTTTCCCAATCCACGAAAGGCCACCGTGCTCTGGGTCGGAGTGGCCAAAGGTGTGGAACCTCTGAACCAGCTCAACGAAGCTTCCGAGTCGGCGGCAGTCGGAGCTGGCCTGCCACCGGAAGAACGTCCCTTCCGACCCCATCTCACCCTGGCCAGGATCAGACCTCCGATCAGAGTGCGTCATCTGATGGATGTGGAGGTGGATCTGGAATGGGTGTGTGATCGCGTGGTGGTCTACGAGACCCGCCCCCGGGGCGAATCGATCCACTATCGGGCCGTCGAAACCGTCCTCCTCGAAGGGTGATCGAAGCCCTTCCCCACGGCACCGGCAACCGGTATGTTCGGAAGAACGGGGGGAGAAATCCGCAAGTCGAACGGGTGTTCGATGTAGTGTGACGGAATCTGTCACAGATACCCGATACGGTCACCCGAGTAAGGAATGATTAGGCGGGATGAGCCAGGAAGGAACCGGCATGGACAAGTCAGGCGAACGGGGCAAGGCACTCGACATGGCTCTCGGTCAGATCGAGAGGCAGTTCGGTAAGGGCGCCATCATGAAGATGGGCGAGGCCGCCGAACGTCAGATCGATGTGATCCCGACCGGAGCACTCGCACTCGATCTCGCTCTTGGTGTTGGTGGTGTGCCCCGAGGTCGGGTGGTCGAGATCTATGGCCCGGAAAGCTCGGGCAAGACGACCCTGGCCCTCCACATCGTGGCCGAGGCCCAGCGGAATGGCGGGATCGCCGCTTTCATCGACGCCGAGCATGCCCTCGACCCGGTCTATGCCAAGGCGATCGGGGTCGACATCGACGAGTTGTTGATCTCCCAGCCAGACACCGGCGAGCAGGCCCTCGAGATCGCCGACATGCTGGTCCGTTCCGGCGCCCTCGATGTGATCGTGGTCGACTCGGTTGCGGCTCTTGTGCCCCGTGCCGAGATCGAAGGCGAGATGGGCGATGCCCATGTCGGTCTCCAGGCTCGTCTCATGTCCCAGGCTCTCCGCAAGCTGGCCGGCAACCTCAACAAGTCACAGACCACCGCCATCTTCATCAACCAGCTTCGGGAGAAGATCGGTGTGATGTTCGGATCACCGGAGACCACCCCGGGTGGTCGCGCCCTCAAGTTCTATGCGTCGGTCCGTCTCGACGTCCGTCGGATCGAAGCGATCAAGGACGGTGCCGACAATGTCGGTAACCGGGTCCGGGTCAAGGTGGCCAAGAACAAGGTGGCTCCACCGTTCCGACAGGCCGAGTTCGATGTCATGTTCGGTGAGGGCATCTCTCGTGAGGGCAGTCTTCTCGATGTCGCCGTCGACCAGGGTGTGGTCAAGAAGAGTGGCGCCTGGTTCACCTTCGACCAGGATCAGCTCGGTCAGGGTCGGGAGAAGGCCAAGCAGTTCCTCAGGGAGAATCCCGAAGTTGCCATGCAGCTCCAGGCGAAGGTGTACGAAGCCGTGGGTCTGGGCAAGGGGTCGGGCATCGAGGTCGTGATCGACGATGTGGTCGAGCCGGTGATCGAAGACTGACGATCAGATTTCGCGATCTGACGTATTCCATGACACCGCCCGTGGACTAGCATTACCGATCTACACACGAAAAGGCTATTGAAACCAAGTACCGGAACACCGAGACCTGCAAGGAGGAGCTTCTACCGATAGGGCGACTGAAACCCTGATCAGCGTGTTGCTTCTTTCGTGTGCCGGGCATGGTTGCCCGGCCACGCTTGTTTTGCGGTCGAAGGTTCCGGCGGAAGGGAAACCCCGATGCCAGATGGCGGATTGATCGTACTGATCGTCCTTGGTGTCGTCCTCGGTCTCGGATTCGGATACCTGCTCGCCGGCTTCCTCGCCGCCCGACGTCAGGAACGGGATGCGATCACTGCAGAGACCACGGTGGCGAATGCCAGGACGGAAGCGGCCAAGATTCTCACCAGAGCCGAGGAGGAGGGTCGTGCCAAGGCCGAGGCCTACCGGGAGCGGGAAGTCGAGGCACTAGCCCACAGACGGCTGGAGCTATCCAACCTCGAGTCCCGTCTCGAACAACGTGAGGAGACCCTCGAGCAGCGGGCAGCCAACCTCGCTCAGAGAGAGAAGCTGCTGATCGACCGTGAGGCCGAACTGAGCGCCTCCAGGAGCGATCTGGAGCGCCTCAAGGAGGAGGCCCGGTTCGGACTGGAACGTCTCTCCGGGATCGACGTGAATACCGCAAAATCCGAGATGCTCAGCCAGGTCGAGGACGAGGCCCGACGCGAGGCGATGATCGTCGTCCGCGACCTCGAGGTAAAGGCCCGAGAAGAGGCGGACAGAAGAGCCCGACGGATCCTTGCCACCGCGATCCAGCGGCTGGCCGCTGAGGTCGTCTCCGAATCGACCGTGTCCGTTGTCGCCCTTCCTTCCGACGACATGAAGGGGCGGATCATCGGTCGGGAAGGCCGGAACATACGTCATCTCGAGTCGGTCACCGGCACCAACCTCATCGTCGACGACACACCCGAGGCGGTCTCGGTCAGCTCGTTCGATCCGGTACGCCGTGAAGTCGCCAGACTCACCCTGGAACGGTTGGTGGCGGACGGGCGGATCCACCCGGCTTCGATCGAGGAGGCGTTCGAGAAGGCCAAGGCGGAAGTCGAACAGAGCATCCGCGACGCCGGGGAGTGGGCCATGGTGGAGGTCGGTGTCTCCCGGATCCATCCCGAACTGATCACCCTGATGGGTCGACTCAAGTACCGCACCTCCTACGGGCAGAACGTCCTCAACCATCTCGTCGAGTCAGCCCACATCGCAGCCATGCTCGCCTCTGAACTGGGTGTCGACCCGGGGCCGGTGAAGCGCGCCGCCCTCCTCCACGACATCGGCAAGGCAGTCACCCACGAGGTCGAAGGCTCCCACGCCCTGATCGGTGCTGAGATCGCCAGACGTTTCGACGAGGACCCGGCGGTGGTACATGGCATCGAGGCCCATCACAACGAGGTCGAACCTCGAACCATCCTCGCCGTCCTGGTGCAGGCGGCCGATGCGGTGTCTGCTGCTCGACCCGGTGCCCGCCAGGAGACGCTGGAAGGGTATGTGAAACGATTGGAGCGGCTGGAGGGCATTGCCCTCGAGTTCGAAGGGGTCGAAGAGGTCTTCGCTCTGCAGGCAGGCCGTGAAGTGCGTGTCCTCGTCGATCCCGGTCAGGTCACCGACGGTGAGGCTCGGGAGCTGTCCCGGCAGATCGCCAGGAAGCTGGAGGAGGACCTTCAGTATCCTGGACGGATACAGGTCACCGTGATCCGGGAGTACCGGGCCACCGACTACGCCCACTGAACCGACCATGACATCCGTGATCCTTCCCGTACCGACGGTCCGCGAGCGGAGCAACCGCCCCGCCACCCGGGCCGGCAAGTCCTACTTCATCCGGACTTTCGGATGTCAGATGAACGAGCACGACTCAGAACGGATCGCCGGACTGTTCGAACGCGATGGGATGATCGAGGCACAAGGGTTCGAGGACGCCGACGTCGTCTACATCAACACCTGCACCATCAGGGAGAACGCCGACAACCGGATGTACGGCAATCTCGGTCAACTCAAGGCGATCAAGGATCTCAACCCGTCGATGATGCTGGTGGTTGGCGGGTGCGCCGCCCAGAAGGATCGCGACCTGGTCAGGCAGAAGGCCCCCTGGGTGGACGTGGTCATGGGTACGCACAACCTCGACCGGGTACTCGATCTCCTCGACCACGTCGAACAATGGGGTCCGATCACCGAGGTGGTCGACGAGCTCCAGGCAATGCCGTCCTCATTGCCGGTCAAGCGCGAGCTGGAGCACTCCGCCTGGGTCACCATCCAGGTCGGCTGCAACAACACCTGCACCTTCTGCATCGTCCCCTCGGTCAGAGGCGTCGAGATCTCCCGCCGACCCGGAGACATCGTCAGGGAGGTAGAGCGGCTCGCCGCCGAGGGTGTGGTCGAAGTGACCCTGCTCGGCCAGAACGTCGACACCTACGGACGTGACCTGGCCATCGACGGGAAGCGTCGTCCCATCTTCGCTGACCTTCTCCGCCGGGTCGGCTCGATCGAGGGGATCAGCCGGGTCAGGTTCACCAGTCCGCATCCCAACGACTTCAGGGAGGACGTGGCCCGGGCCATGGCGGAGACCGAAGCCGTCTGCGAACAACTCCACTTCCCCCTCCAGTCCGGATCAGATCGGATCCTGCGGGACATGCATCGCGGGTACAACCGGAGGAAGTACATGGACCGGCTCGAGATGGCCCGGGAGATGATTCCCGGTCTGGCCGTGTCGACCGACATCATCGTCGGATTCCCGGGTGAGACCGACGAAGACTTCGAGTTGACGATGGAGGTGGTCGAGGAGGCTCGATTCGACCAGGCCTTCATGTTCATCTTCTCCCCACGCCCTGGTACCAGGGCAGCCCTGATGACCGAGCGGTTCGTTCCCAAAGAGGTGATCGACGAACGTTTCGCCCGTCTCGTGGAGACCCAGAATCGGATATCCAAGGAGCGCAACCAGGAGATGGTGGGGTCAGTGGTCGAGGTCCTCGGTGAAGGGGCGTCACGCCGGGAGGGGATGGCCACCATGCGAACCCGGACCGGCAAGGTCGTTCATGTGGCCGGCGATCATCCTTCGGGATCGTTCCTCGATGTCAGGATCGAGCGGGCCGCACAACACCATCTCGTCGGGAGTCCGGTCTGACCCGGATCGTCGCCATCCTGGGCCCGACCGCCTCCGGAAAGACTGACCTGGCCATCGACGTTGCCATTGAACTGGGCGGCGAGGTGATTTCGGTTGACTCCATGCAGGTCTACCGGGGGATGGACATCGGCACCGCCAAACCGACCGAGTCCGAGCGCCGGGGTGTCGTCCATCACATGATCGATGTAGCTGATCCGGCCGAGGACTTTTCGGTAGCACGTTTCCGGGAGATGGGACGGTCGGTAATCGCCAATGCGCAGAAACCACTGGTCATCGCAGGCGGGTCGGGCCTTCATTTTCGTGCACTGGTAGACCGGATGAGCTTCGCTCCGACCGATCCTGAGATCCGTGAGGAGCTGGAGGCGGAGGATCCCGATCAGCTTGTGGCCCGGCTTCTCGAGGCCGACCCGACCGCTGCTGAGCATGTCGACCTGGCCAATCCGCGTCGGGTGATCAGGGCAGTAGAGATCCTCGAACTGACCGGTGCCACCCCGTCGCAGAGAGCGGGGTCCGAAGAGGCCGGGGAGTATCGGAGCTACTCGCCTGAGATCCCATTCATCGCAGCAGCCGTCGACCCGGGCGCTGGTCTGGACCATCGGGTGGACCTCCGGCTTGAAGCGATGCGTGACCGCGGGCTGGTCGATGAGGTCCGTGCCCTGTGGCCCCGGATGGGTCGGACCGCACGTGGTGCCGTCGGGTACCGTGAGATCGGTGCCTATCTGGAAGGTCAGCTTAGCCTCGACAAAGCGTTCGCCGAGGCGGGGAAGGCGACCCGGAAGTTGGCCCGCCGGCAGAGAACCTGGTTCCGTCGTGATCCGCGGATCGGATGGATAGCCTGGTCAGATGATCCGGCGGAACGTTTCGGACGTGTGATGGAGGCGTTGACCTGAGAGCGGTTCAATTCACCAAGATGCAGGGTCTCGGCAACGACTTCATCGTCGTCGAAGGCCCCCGCGACTTTGCCCCTGAAGAGGTAGCAGCACTGTGTGATCGCCGGTTCGGCGTCGGCGCCGACGGGATCCTGGTCGTGACCAGAACTGACCCGATACGGATGGAGTACTACAACGCCGACGGCAGCGCCGCCGAGATGTGTGGCAACGGTTTGCGATGTGTCGCCAGATACGCCTACGACCGCGGTTGGGCTACCGATCGCAACTTCCAGATCCAGACGCCGGTAGGCGTCAGGGCAGTCCGGATCCTGGATGACACCATCGAGGTCGAGTTGGGCCGGATCGACGTGGACGGGACCGCACAGATCGACGGCCACGAGTTCCACCTGGTCTCAGTGGGCAACCCGCATGCGGTCACCTTCGTCGACGATCCGGATCGGGTGGACGTCGATCGAATCGGAAGGGGATTACAGCCCCGTTTCGAGAGTGGTGTCAACGTCGAGTTCGTCACCACCTCCGACTCCGGCATCCGGATGCGGATATGGGAGCGAGGGGTGGGTGAAACCCTGGCCTGTGGGACCGGAATGGCCGCCGCGGTTGCCGCGACCCATGCCTCCGGCTACACCACCGGACGGGTGGCCGTGGTCGTACCGGGGGGCACCGCCAGTGTCGACATCCGTGACGGTGTCGCCTGGCTCACCGGTCCTGCCGACTATTCGTTCAGGGGTAGCGTCGGAGAACAGTGACCACTTTGCCGATCAGTTCGACGCCTTCGTCGAACACCATCGGCTGATAGGCCGGATTCTCGGACTCAAGGATGACCTTCCCGTCACGTCTGCGGAGACGCTTGACCGTAGCCTCCTCGCCATCGATCAAAGCAGCGACGATCTCCCCGTCACGGGCATCATCCTGCTTCTGAACCGCCACCAGGTCTCCCGGGTGGATTCCGGCGTCGATCATCGAGTCTCCACGGACTTCGAGGAGGAATACGGGACCATCACCAACCAGTTGGGCGGGTAGGGGGATCACATCTTCGACGTTCTCGACGGCGAGGATCGGGGAACCGGCAGCGATCCGACCGAGGACCGGGATGTCCCTGACCCGACGATCGAAGGTGACCTCCTCGTCCACGACCATGATCGCCCTGGGCTTGGTGGGGTCACGTTTGATCGCACCTGCTTCGACCAGCGAGTTGAGATGGGAGTGGACCGTCGACGGCGAGTTGAGTCCGACTGCCTCACCGATCTCCCTGACCGATGGGGGATAGCCCCGCTCGGCCACGGTCTGTCTGATGTAGTCGAGCACCTGCTGCTGCCGTTCGGTGAGTCCCATTTCTGCCTCCTGACTATCGAACTCCTGTTCTAGGTTAGCCGGCGGAGGTGGCCAAACCAAACATCTGTTCGACTTGACAGCGAACATCTGTTCGGTAACATATCGAACAAGCGTTCGAACCGCGAAGGTTCGGACCCGCATCCCAGCGGGCCCGGTCAGGAGGAAGACGATGACAGACAGAGCGAATCCCGGAATCCAGCTTTCCGTCCGGCTGTCATTGTTTCTGGTGGCTCTGATTGCCGTCTTCCTCTTGATCGGCGGGGCCGCATCGGCCGATACGCCTCCCGGGCCTACCACCGAGTATGTCGTGGTCAGCGGCGACACCCTCTGGGCGATAGCCTCCGATCTGACACCCGAGGGAGAGGATGTGCGGGTGACCATCAGCCATATCAAGGAGCTGAGCGGGATCCGGTCGAGCACGCTCACCCCCGGTCAGATCCTCACACTCCCGGGCTGAACCAGCCGGTCGGCCCATTCGGACAGGCGCGAGCCCGCGGCCGATCCCACCAACTGCAGGGCAGTTACCCTTGACGGATGCTTTGCCCCTCCTGCAACGCCGCGGACACGCGGGTGATCGACAGTCGTCCGGCTGAAGGAGGTCGTGCGATACGTCGACGCCGCGAGTGTGAGGCCTGCGGGCACCGCTTCACCAGCTATGAGCGACTTGAACCCCAGCTCATGGTGCGGAAGCGGAGCGGGCGGCTCGAACCATTCTCCACCACGAAACTTGCCTCGGGACTCTCGGCGGCTCTTGCCGATAGGCCGATCAGCGGCTCAGGGGTCGAAGCCCTGGTCTCCGAGGTCGAATACTCACTCCGGACCACCGGAGCCCACGAGGTCACTTCAGAAGCCATCGGACAGGAAGTCCTGGAACGGCTCAGGACGGTGGACGAGGTGGCCTATCTCAGGTTCGCCTCGGTCTACAAGGACTTCCAGGAAGTCGCCGACTTCGAGAAGGAAATGGCCGAACTGGAATCACCCGAGCATTAGCGGCACCGCCGCCAGATCGGTGAGCGCCTTCTCGATCGATTCGGTGATCTGCTGCTTCTGCTCAGCGATGCTCTGCAACAGGATCGCGGTTGACTGAGCCAGCGAACGTTCCAACGTCCCGATGGCACGTGCCGCCGCCTCGGCGTCCTCCGTGCGCAGACCGTCCAAATAGCCCGACTGGATGTCCGGCAGGGCAGAAGCGGTACCCCGGAGGCGGGCCGAAACATCAGGTAGGACTCCATCGGGTAGCGCCGCCAGGACAGCATTGAACTTCGCCTCCCACTCACTGAAGGCGGTTGCCGCGTCTTCCAGTGTGGTCAGGGTCGGATCGGTTTCAAGGGTTGGGGGGACCAGGACCGGGAGCACGGCGAGCCGGTAGGTGTAAAGATCGCTGAATATGTTCTGGAGTTGGGAGATGGTTCCGGAGACTTCGATCACCCGGCCACGGGCCAGGGTCTGCTCCGATGGGAGCGCTCCGGCTGCGCTGAACATTCGACGGTTGTCATCTTCGAGGTCGAGCAATGCCCGGTTGATGGCGGCAGTGTCGATCGTCGGCTGATCGATAGTGGCGGAGACATCCCGGAAGTCCGCCAGGCCAGCTTCGGTATCGGCGATGGCCAGGTCGAGGGCCTCACGGATCCGGCGGGCTTCCTCACGTGGCTGTTCGAACAACCACAGGGCGGCTACCGCGGCGCCGGCAAAGAGGACCAGCATCGAGGTGAGAAGCCCCCATCTCATCCGACCCCTGGTGAGACGCTCGCCGAACTCGGCCGGCTCCCAGTCGTCGAACGGGTCGGATGGGGGAGAGACGTTGACCGGGGCAGGCATCTCCACCTCGGGTGTGTCGACGAGGAGCCCGATCCTTGCGCCGGGAGTGACTGCAGATCCGGGCGTGTCGATGAAGCCGAACATCTCCAAGCCGGAGAGCCGGAAGCGGCGTCGTCTCTTAGGGGGTGTGGTCGCTGTCACTTACGTGCTCGCTTACAGTCGACGGCTACATGGTCCAAGCTAAGTTCAAACGTCTCGATCCACAAGTAAAGATCCCGGCACCCGCCCACTCCGGGGACGCCGCGGTCGACCTTCAGACCCGTGTTGACTTCACCCTGAAGCCAGGGGAACGGGCCGCGGTGCCCACCGGTTTAGCCGTGGCGGTACCACACGGTTACGCCGGCCTGGTGATACCTCGGAGCGGACACGCCCTCCGTTCCGGGCTGTCGGTGGTCAACGGGCCGGGTTTGATCGATTCGGGATATCGGGGGGAGATCCAGGTGATCCTGGTCAACCTTGGATCCGAACCGATCTCGTTCCGGACAGGTGATCGCATTGCTCAGTTAGCCATCGTTGCCGTTCCCGAGGTCGTCTGGGAGGAGGCCGAAGAACTCGACGACACCGATCGTGGTGAGGGCGGGTTCGGATCGACCGGTGCGTAGCGACATTTGGTTGACGTCGGGGCACTAGTAGACTGCCTACCTCAGCCATTGCGGAAGTAGCTCAGTTGGCTAGAGCGCAACCTTGCCAAGGTTGAGGTCGCGGGTTCGAATCCCGTCTTCCGCTC
>CAYNSP010000023.1:0-19170 GCA_964400035.1 uncultured Acidimicrobiaceae bacterium
AATTGGTCGAGGATGGTCGAACCACCCGAGCCGGATTCGCTGCGGCTGCTACCCCCCGACTTCGGAGCCTGCTCCTCGCTGGCACCCGGACCTGAGAGCAACTGGATGACGGTCTGACGGACCTTCTGCAGTTCGGCGCCGAGCTGCTGGAGGACCTGGGCGGCGACCCCCTCACCTTCGCGGATGAGACCGAGGAGGATGTGCTCGGTTCCGATGTAATTGTGACCGAGCTGGAGTGCTTCACGAAGGGACAGCTCGAGAACCTTCTTGGCACGTGGCGTGAACGGGATGTGCCCGGGTGGGGACTGCTGGCCCTGACCGATGATCTTGACGACTTCCTCGCGCACAGAGGTGAGGTCGATGTCGAGGGACTCGAGCGCGTGGGCGGCGATGCCCTCGCCCTCGTTGAGCAGACCGAGGAGGATGTGCTCGGTTCCGATGTAGTTGTGATTTAGGTAGCGGGCCTCCTCCTGGGCAAGAACCACTACCCGGCGAGCCCGATCTGTGAATCGTTCAAACACTCGCTTCTCCTAGACCTGACATATGCAATTCTATCACCGGCCGAATTCTGAGCCTTTACCCGAACCCGACGCCTCCTTCATGGGATACCATCGGCACCAATGGAAGACCTCCAAAGTCTTGTCGGTATTCCCCGAGTTTGGGAGGAAATCGACCGGGTCGAGGAACGGCTGCTCGAGGCTTCATCCGCCGACGATGCTTACCTCACCAAGATCGCCCAACACCTACTGCTTGCCGGGGGGAAGAGGTTCCGTCCTCTTCTCGCCCTGCTCGCTGCGGAATTCGGCCCGTCCAGAGACCATCGTCCGATCGAGGCGGGTGTCGCCGTCGAGTTGATCCATGTCGGTTCTCTCTATCACGACGATGTGATCGACGAGGCCGATGTCCGACGGGGAGCGGCTTCGGTCAATGCGAATTGGACGAACACCGTTGCCATCCTCGCCGGTGACTTCCTGATGGCCCGGGCGTCGGAGGTGGCCGCAACCCATCTCAGCCAGGAGTCGGTCCGGCTGCTCGCCGCCACCTACGCCGAACTGGTTGAGGGTCAGACCCGGGAGCTCCAGCTTCAGGACGATCTGAACCACGGAATCGACGAGTACCACCAGGTGATCGGCGGCAAGACTGCCTCCCTGATCCGGACTTCTGCCCGTCTCGGAGCAATGGCCGCCGACGCCGACCCCGACGTGGTCGAGAATCTGGCTACCTGGGCCTGGGAGGTCGGGATGGTCTTCCAGATCGCCGACGATGCCCTCGACCTGGTCGCCGATCAGGAGACCATAGGGAAACCTGCCGGTTCGGATATCCGGGAGGGGACCTTCACCGCACCGGTCCTCCTCGCCGCCGCCGGGCCGGATGGTGACCGTGTGCGCGCCCTTCTCAGGGGCGGCTCCCCTTATGACGACTCCACCGTCGACGAGGTGATCCGGATCGTGCGGGGTGGCGGATTTATCGACGTTGCCCTGGAAGAGGCCTCGAACCGGCTCAAGGTCGCCGACGACGCCCTCAAGGGACTACCCGACGGCAGGCCGCGCGAGATCCTCGAATCGCTGGGTCGTTTCCTGCTGACCCGCGTCGATTCCGCCCGGGCCTAGTCGATCACCTTATTTGCGATCGCACTGACGACGCTGATCACCAACGCCCCGAGGAAGGTCGCCCAGAAGAATCCCGTTGAGGTCAGACCGAGGTCGAACTGACCCGAGATCCAGACGACAAGCTGGAGGGCGAGTGCGTTGATCACCAGCAGGAAGAGACCCAGGGAGAGGATGATGAAGGGAAGGCCGAGCAGCTTCATGATCGGCTTCACGAACGTGTTCACAGCCACCAGAACGGCGGTGACGAGCACGTAGGAGCCCCAGGATGCATCGCTGAAGTTGAGACCGGACACCAGCCAGATGGCAACCCACAGGGCGGCCGCGGTCACGACCATCTTGATGATCAGGTTTCTCATTCCTCTTCTTCTCCTCCGAGGGGTCGCAGTGTCGGGAACAGTATGACCTCCCGGATGTGGGTTTGGTCGGTCAAAAGCATGACCAATCGGTCGACACCGATGCCCAGACCACCGGTGGGCGGTAACCCGTATTCGAGGGCCAGCAGATAGTCCTCATCGACGGGGTGGGCTTCGTCGTCACCTGCAGCCCTGGCCTTTGCCTGTTCTTCGAATCGGGCGCGCTGGTCTTCGGGGTCGTTGAGTTCACTGAAGGCATTGGCGTACTCGGCACCGGCAACCACCAGTTCGAAACGCTCCACCAGCCTCGGGTCCTTGCGACTCTTACGGGCAAGCGGCGACACCTCTATGGGGTAATCCGTGACGAACGTGGGTTCCCAGATGTCCTTCTCGATGACCTCGTCGTAGATCTCGTTCATGATCCGCCCCGCCGACCACCAGTCTTCGATTTCAACATCGAAGCTCCGGGCCAGGGCCTTCCAGTGCTCAATCGGTGTGTCGAGGGTGATCTGCTCGCCGAATCTCTCGTTGACCAGGTCCAGCATGCTGACCCGCCGGTACGGAGGGGCCAGGGAAAGCTCGCGATCCCGATAGGTGATCACCGGGGAGCCGGTGGCGTCTTCCGCCACCGCAGAGACCACCTCTTCAACCAGGGTCATGATGTCCTCGTAGTCGGCCAGGGTCTGATAGGCCTCGAGCATGGTGAATTCGGGATTGTGGGTGGAGTCGATCCCCTCGTTACGGAAGATGCGACCGATCTCGAAGACCCGCTCCATGCCACCGACCACCAGTCGTTTCAGGAATAGCTCGGTGGCGATGCGCAGATACATGGTCATCCCCAGCGCGTTGTGCTCGGTCACGAAGGGACGGGCGGCTGCACCGGTGGCCTGATAGAGCAACACGGGTGTCTCCACCTCGACGAAGCCCCGGGATTGAAACTGATCCCGAAGACCGGCGACGATCCTGGCCCGGGTCAGAGCAACTTGACGTGCCTCCTCGTTGACCATCAGATCCAGGTAGCGGCGACGGCTCCTGGTTTCGACGTCGACCAGCCCATGCCATTTGTCGGGCAGAGGACGCAGGGACTTCTGGAGAAGCACCAATTCGGTCACCCGAACACTCAGCTCGCCCCTCCGGGTGGTCATGATGGTTCCCGTTGCCCCCACCCAGTCACCCAGATCGAGGTCGCCAAAGTTCTCTACGACGTCGGCCCCCGAGGTCGAACTGTCGACGAACAACTGGATGGTCCCCGAGTCGTCCCGGAGGGTTCCGAACTGAAGCTTGCCGAACGAACGGTGGAGCATCAGCCGGCCCGCCACGACCACAAGGTCCTCGGTCTCCGAACCCGGACCGAGATCCGCGTAACGGTCGTGCAATTCGGAGGCCATAGCGGTGCGTTCGAAACGGACCGGATAGCCGCCACTCTCCATGACACGACGATGCTTCTCCCGACGCCCAGCCACGATTCGGTTGTGCTCCGACGCCTCGTTCATGACGGGACCATGGTGGTCAGCTTGCTCGGCGCGTCGAGGATCAGACCCCGGTCGGGTCGTGGCTTACCGTCAACCCAGTCGAACATGACGTTGTCGATGAGCCGGACCCCACCGACGGTCGCAGCTACGGCGAGCACTGCCGGCCTGTCGAGGGTCTCGATCGATTTCATCGTCTCGATCGATGCCAGCTTCACGTAGTCAACATCCAGCCGGGCGATCGATCGGGCGACGGTGGCCTCCAGCCTTTCACCCCTGCGCTCACCGGCGTCCACCTGTTCGGCTGCCTGGAACAACCCCCGACTGATAGCCAGTGCCTGCTCCCGTGCCTCTCTGCTGAGACGGGCGTTACGGCTCGAAAGGGCGAACCCGTCCGGTTCCCGAACCAGTGGCGCCTCAACAATCTCGATCGGGAAACGGAGGTCCGACGCCATAGCCCGGAGGACCACCAACTGCTGGGCGTCCTTACGGCCGAACATGGCCAGATCGGGTCGGAGCCCGGCGAACAGTTTGGCAACCACCGTGGCCACTCCGATGAAGTGACCCGGACGATGCCGCCCCTCCATCTCGTCAGTGACACCGGTCACCTCGACCGTGGTTATCGACACTCCGCCGTAGACCTCGTCGACGTCGGGTGCGAAGACGATGTCGACACCGGCCTCCCGGGCCAGGGCGGAGTCCCTCTCCTCCGAGCGGGGGTAACGGTCGAAGTCATTCGGATCGTTGAACTGGGTGGGGTTGACGAAGAGGGACACGACAAGGGTGTCGCAACGATCCCGCATCAATTCCATCAGCTTGAGGTGACCCTCATGGAAGAAGCCCATTGTCGGAATCAGACCCACAAGCGTGAAATGCATGTGTCGGGTGGCGGCGCAGATCCAGGTTACTTCCATCGGGCGAGGTCCTCCTCCCGTCCCGCCAGGAGGGTGGTCGCCTCGGCCATCAGCCGGTATTGGCGTCCCACCCGCTCCGACACCCTCCGGGCCGCCTCCATGTGGCCCATGACTGTGTCGATGTCGCCGCGGGCTATGGGTCCGGTCAGGGCGGTCCGGGCACCGACCTCGAAGACGTTTGCAATCACCCGCTGGACCAGCGGCCGGGCGACATCCGGGTCGATGCCTGCTGAGGCGTAGAGGTCGCCGGACACCCCGAGGGCGGTGACCACGAAGTTGGCTGCGGCGGCCGAAGCGGCGTGATAGGCAGGCCGGGCATCATCCTGGAGATCGAAGGGTGTCATCGCGAGTGAATCCGCCAGGGTGGTCAGGATCGCAACCGCTTCCCCGTCTCCACCGATTCCCACATACGAACCGGCCAACGCCGCAGCGCCGCGCTCGGGATCGGGCATGGTCTGCAGGGGGTGGAACCCGCCGATCGCCACCCCGTCCGAAGCGAGACCGGCCAGGACGGAGACGGGAACAAAGCCGGAGACATGAGCGGCGACATCGACCTGACCGAGGTTCCCGGCGAGACGTTCGGCGACGCTGGCGATGGCTTCGTCCCGGACGGTCAACAGGAGGACATCTGCAGCGGGGAGAGGACGGTCCCAGTTCAGGTCCGGACCGATTGTCTGTCCGGGTGTCCTGGAAAGGATCCCGACGATCTCGTGACCGGCACGTTCGGACGCAAGCGCCAACGATGATCCGGCCCGACCCGGTCCGACGATGATTAGGCGCATGGTCACGGCGCAAGGGTACCCGGGTCCGACCCGGGGACCCTGCAGTGCCGGCTAAGGCTTTAGCCCTCGGTCAATTCGTCAGGTGTCGGCCATCTCGCGTCGAGCGCCGCCTTCTCGTAGCGGTAGTTGTCGCGGCGCTTCCAAAACTTGGTCTTCCATACCCGGAATCGATGTTGTCCGGGCTGTGGTGGGACGGCGGATGGGGTCGGGGTGCCGTTCCCTGGTCCCCGGCGCTGCTCCGGCAAGACGATCTCATCGGGATCATCGATTGCGTGCAGCATCTGGTGGGTGGCATGACGGGTCGCCCGGTGTTGCAGCTTGCGCTCGTCGCGGGAAGGGCGGGTTCCGTCGTATCCGGGGATGTCCTGGCGATGCTCTCGTGACCTACGGGCCATCTGATTGCCTCCTACTAGTCGTGATGCGCGTGAATGACTGTTAGAGGAGACCTGGCGGAGCTCGGTCGCTCACCATCCTTGAAAAGTAGCACGGAGTTGGAGATCCGGATAGGGGCAAAGTGCCCTAGATCGGGGCCGTCCCACGGCTGTCATCGCTGGCCCAATCCGGGTTGACCATCCTCACCCCCTGGTCGACCATTCCAACGCGCGATGCCGCCGCTGTTCTGCCGTCGGCAAGGACCGCCTCTGGCCAGACGTCGACCAGCGGTTCCAGCACAAAACCCCGTTCGTGGGCCCGGGGATGGGGTATCTCCAACCACTCGTCGGAGTATCGACCGGCGTCTGAAACGACGATGTCGACATCGAGCGTACGAGGCCCCCACCGTTCCAATCGGACCCGCCCGGCAGCGTCCTCCAGACCCTGACAGAATCCGAGCAGCTGGCGCGGTTCGAGGTCGGTTTCCATCACCACGACCGCATTGAGGAAGTTGTCCTGTTCCGGACCGCCCACCGGATCGGTCTCGTACAGCCGGGACACTGCGGTGACCCGCCCGATGCTCCCCAGGCCGCGCACCGCTTCCCGCAGGTGGGCCAACCGATCACCCAGGTTGGAGCCCAGGGCGATGGCGTACCGGGTCATCGAGTCCGATCGATCGTCACCGAAACGTCGGTCAGGGCGACATCGACGGGGGCGTCGGGTTTGTGGATGGTGACCACGACCCGATCGACCCGATCGTGGGCCAGGACGGTGCGAGCCACGCTCTCAGCCACTGTCTCGATCAACTGGTGGGACTCCCCACCGACAACCTCCCGTATCTCTGACGACAGTGCCCCGTAATCAACGGTGTCGGCCAGATCGTCGGTCCGGCCGGCCTGGCTCAGATCGAGGAAGAGAGAGACATCGACCTTGAAGACCTGGGCCCGCTCCTTCTCTGAGGGATACACGCCATGACGGGCAAAGACCTCGATGCCGGTCAGATCGATTCGGTCGGTCACGAAGCGTTAGCTTGGGGGATCAACGCCCGACCTTCCGGTCCGAGCGCCCGTCCCAGGATCTGCTGGATGACCGCAAGGGCCAGGATCGGGTCCTTCACCCGCCCCGAGACCACCAGAAAGCCGCCGAGCAACCCACCCACCGTGTCATCGATGACCTCCCGGTGGACGAGGACACGGGCATTCTTCCGTAACAGAGCCTTGTCGAGGGTGGCAAAGAATCGGGCCGCTTCGTCGGTGTGGACTCCATTGCGGACCGGAACCGAATAGGTGGCGATCCCTGCCTGACGGTAGGCGGCGAGGTTCTGATTGGCGGGAAGCATGGAGACGATGGTGTTTATCCCTGCCTCCTCGACCAGCCAGGTGATCTCCTCCTCACGTCGGACCCGTCGATGCTGAAAACCTGAACCACCCACCCGTTCCGAGACCGCCAGTTGATCTGCGATGACCCAGGTGTATCCACGTGGCTTGAGCCCGGCAACCATTCTTCCCATCCTGGGACCACCATAGCCGTCCCGGCGCCCTCAAACACCCGTTTTGATCAAGAAAACAGGGGATTTTTCCGGTATTTCACCGTTTCGTGCCCAGGAGCAGCGACATCGCCTCCGCCCGGGTCGCCGGATTGGTCTCCATGACCCCACGGACGGCTGAGGTGACCGTCATTGCTCCGGGTTTCTTGACCCCGCGCATCGACATGCACAGGTGTTCGGCTTCGATCACGACCAGAACTCCGAGCGGATCGAGGTAATGGGTGAGACTGTCGGCGACCTGGGCGGTGAGACGCTCCTGCATTTGGGGCCGACGGGCGAAGCCATCTACCACCCGTGCCAGTTTGGACAGCCCGGTGACACGACCCCGCGGCATATAGGCGACATGTGCCTCGCCGTGGAATGGCACGAAGTGGTGCTCGCACATCGAGTAGAACGGGATCTGCCGCACCATCACGATCTCCTGGTAGTGCTCGTCCCCGAAAAAGGCATCGAGCTGGTCCCCCGGGTTTTCGTGGATTCCTCCGAAGACCTCGGCATAGAAGCGGGCGACCCGTTGTGGCGTTTCCCTGAGACCCTCCCGGGTGGGGTCATCTCCCAGCGCCTCGATGATCTCGAGGACGGCGCGTTCAATCCTGGGAAGGTCGATTTCGGGCATGGCATAGAGGGTAACCCCTCTGTTCGAAACGAATTTCGAGAAATCTGGATAAATAGGTTGACAGGATGTCACGTTGACGTTATGGTGACATCATTCTGACATCACACCGATGCCAGATTGACTACAGGAGCGATGATGAACGAGACGATTCTGCTGGGAATGACCTCCAGCACACAGGTGATCGAGAGAGTTCTCGATCAGAAGATCCGTAAGACACAAGGCCGTTAAGCACCATGCAGTTGTCACAGGCAATTGCGAGTCTGGAGGCCGCCGTCGACACCCAGCTCAGCGTTGCCAGCCCGGAGGTTGCCGAGCTCGGCTCACAGTTGATGGCGGCTCTCCAGCCGGCCTTCCAAAAGACCTACATGGACGTCCTCTGCATGGCCGCCGAAGAAGTCTCAAGCCAGCTCGACCGTTATGAAGTCGAAGTCAAGCTGGTCGACGGCGAACCCGAACTGGTGGTCACTGCCTCTGCACCACCTCCGCCTCCCCCGCCTCCGCCACCCGGCGCCGAAGACGATGAGGCCCGAATCACTCTGCGACTTCCCTCATATCTCAAGGAACTCATCGCCGAAGCTGCTTCCGATACCGGCGAGTCACTCAACTCTTATGTGATCGACGCACTCCGCAACAAGACGATCATCATCGAGACCGGCAAGAAGCGGGGCCACACCAAGACGACGGTGGAACTGTGATCGAACGTGAATACACCGTGAGCAGCTCCCCCGACTTCGAGGTGCGAATCCCCTCGGGGCGGGTTGAGATGGTTGAAGGGGCCGCAGGGACGGTCAAGGCCACCGTAGAAACCAAGGATCCCGATTTCGTCGTCGAGCAAAGGGGCGATCTGATCGTCATTTCCTCGTCATCGGAGGCCCGCGCCTGGAAGGATCGATCGGCTCACGTGGTTATCGAGGCCCCGGCGAACAGCTGTGCCGAGATCACCACCGCTTCAGCGAACATCACGGTCCGGGTCCCGGTGCACAAGGCATCGATCAAGACGGCCTCGGGCAATGTCACCATCGACAACGCCGATTCGGCGGTCATCAAGACTGCCAGTGGTGACGCCACCGTCCGGTCAGTGGCCAAGGCCCTCAGGTACAACACCGCGTCCGGTGACCTCGAGGTTCAGGAATACGCCGGTGGCACGGTGGTGGTGGTCAGTGTCAGCGGTGATGTCGATATCGAGAAGACCGACGCCTCACTCGAGGTAAAGACCGTCTCGGGGAACACGAAGATCAACTACTTCGCCGGGAAGTCGGCCAATTTCCGCTCGGTTTCGGGCGACATCGATCTGGCCGTGCCATCCGGCACAAAATTGCATCTCGAAGCCGACACACGTTCCGGTAGGGTCAACTTCCCGACCGATCCCCCACGCTCGAAGGAAGTACTCCGCGAGATGACGGTGAGGGGTCGCCTGGTTTCGGGGAACGTGACAATCCGACGAGCTCCTGAGTAGAAGGACACCCTCTCGCCGTGGCAGTGCCTGTATCTGAAATGACCCCTATGGGGATCCTGCGCGATGGCGGACGCCTCATCGTCCGCTTCGTCAAGATGCACCCTCTCGCCTTCGTCTCGGGCGTCCTCGGTGCGGCCATGTATGCCTCGGCGATCATCGCCTCGTCGTTCGTGGTGGGGTGGATCACTGACAACCTGATCATCCCGGTGCTCGACGGTGGCGAACCGCCTGACCTGCTGGTGATGGCAGTGTCATTGATCGTTGGTGTGGCCCTTTTCAAGGCTTGCGGAATCGTCATCCGACGGACCTCGGCCGGATGGCTCCAGTTCTCGGTGAGGAAGGACCTGAGGAACATGCTGCTGGCCCATCAACTGGACCTGAAGCTGTCCTGGTTCGACCGACAGCACATCGGGGACCTGCTCGCCGTCGCCGACTCGGACACCCAGCAAGGGACCGGTGTCCTCTCGCCTCTTCCTTTTGCCACCGGGGTGTCGGTCCTCCTGATCGGCACGGTCACCCTGATCACACTCATCGACCCCTGGCTTGCCCTGGGTGCGGTGATCGGTCTCGCCATCGTCGTCTACATCGACATCAAGGGAAGCTGGATCACCTTCGGGATGTGGGAGGAGGTGCAGGAGTCACAAGGGGAGGTCTTCTCCATCGCCCACGAGAGCTTCGACGGTGCCCTGACCGTCAAGGCCCTTGGACGGGAAGAGATGGTTGCCCGGCGTTTCAGCGAGCGGAGCGACCACCTCCGGGACCGGTTCATCACCGTCCTTTCCACCTGGACCCGATACCAGGTGATCATCCGGGCCCTTCCTCAGGCTCTGATCCTCGTCCTCCTCGTCGTGGGGACCCTACGGGTCGGATCCGGCGACATCACCGCAGGAAACGTCGTCACCGTCGTCTACCTGCTCTCACTCCTTGCCTTCCCGGTACAGATCATCGGTTTCGTGCTGTGGGACCTGGCCGGGAGTCTCGCGGCATGGGGTCGGGTTCAGAAGGTGTTCGACGCCGACGATCGGATGGACTATGGCGATGTCGAGGCTTCGCCGATGGCCGGTCCCGCCCCGGTCGCCGGTGAGCGGGTCGGTTTCAGCTACGGCGACAGCCCCGTCCTCAACAACCTCCACCTGGAACTGGAAGCAGGCACGACCCTGGCCGTGGTCGGTCCGACGGCGTCCGGAAAGTCCTCCCTGTGCCGTCTCCTCGCCCGACTCTGGGATCCCGATACGGGTGCGATCCGCCTCGAGGGACGCGATCTCCGCTCGTTCGCTCCGTCCGAACTCCCCCGCGAGGTGGCGTATGTGGCCCAAGACGCCTTCCTCTTCGACACAACGGTCCGGAGCAACATCACCCTCGACGACGACTACACCGAGGAGGAGGTCGAGGAGGCGATCCGGCTCGCCGGTGCGTCGGACTTCGTCAAGGAGTTGCCGGATGGGCTCGACACCCAGCTCGGCGAGCGCGGTACCACCCTCTCGGGTGGTCAGCGGCAGCGCATCGCCCTGGCCCGCGCCCTGATCCGCAAGCCACGTCTGTTGATCCTCGACGATGCCACCTCCGCGGTCGATCCGTCGGTGGAGTCGGCCATCCTCAGATCCCTGAAGAAGGCGGAGTTGCCCTCAACCATCGTCGTGGTGGCCTATCGACCGTCCTCGATTCGTCTCGCCGACGAGGTGGTGTTCGTCAACGAGAAGACCATCCTCGGCCACGGCACCCACCAGGAGCTCCTCAGCACCGTTCCCGGGTACGCCCGGCTCGTGCAGGCGTATGAGCAAGAAGCCCTCAGGCTCCAACAGGAGGCTTCGTGATGCCCACTGAGCCCAAGCAGACAACGATTTCGACCATCCGTCGTGCCATCCGCGAAGCTCCGGCCCTCGGTGAGGGACTGCCTCTCACGCTTTTCCTGGCGATGGCCGGCCAGGCGATCACGGTGATCACTCCGATCATCCTCCAGCAGATCATCGACAAGGACGTCCTCGGTGAGGGTGGTTTCAGCTTTCAATCGGTGATGGTCAAGGCGGCCATTGCCCTGACTGCGTTGATCGCCGGCGTCGTCTTGGGACGGGCATCCCTGCTCCGTCTGGTCAGATCTTCCTCAACCGGACTTTCCGATCTCCGCACCAAGACCTTCGGCCACATCCTCCGCCAATCGGTCCTCCACGTCCAGGCCGAAAAACGGGGAACCCTGGTCTCCCGGGTCACCACGGACATCGCCACACTCCAGGACTTCATGGAATGGGGAGGCGTCGGGATGATCATCGCCGCCAGTCAGGTTCTGCTCGCCACCGTCGTGATGACTGTGTACGAGTGGCGACTCGCCCTGATCGCCATCGTCGGGGTGATCCTCTACATGGTGATGATGCGATGGTTCCAGCGGATTCTGGCAAGGAAGTACGACGAGGTCAGACACGAGGTCGGACAGTCCCTGGGAGTCCTGTCGGAGTCGATCACCGCGATTCCGATAGTCCGGGCTTATGGGACCGAGGAGAAGACCAAGGCCAAGGTCGCTGACGCCCTGGAACGGCGCTTCTGGGCCGAGTTCCGCACCGCCCGATTCGGCAATCTCCTCTTTTCTACCGCCGAGGTGTTCGCAGGTGTCCTCACCGCGGTCCTGATCGCTGCCGGGATAGCCGTCGGGATCAACACCGGCGGGATGAGCGCAGGCACCATGGTCGCCTTCCTCTTCCTGGCGAACCTGATGATCGAACCCCTCCAGATCGTGGTAGAGACGCTCGAATTCGCTCAGTCAGCGGCCTCGGGGCTCCGTCGGGTCGTCTCGGTCCTGGACCATGAGATCGAGATCCAGGAGCCGGAAGACCCACAGAACCTCCCCGAGGGAGGACTCAGCGTCCGCTTCGACAAGGTTGCCTACGCATATCCGGAAGGACCGGACGTGCTCCGTGATGTCAGCGTCGAGATACCGGTCGGAGCCCGTGTTGCCGTGGTGGGCGAGACCGGATCGGGAAAGACGACCTTCGCCAAGCTGGTGGTCCGGCTGGTCGATCCGAAGCAGGGTTCGGTGTACATCGGTGGGGTTCGCGCAGGTCAGATCCGTCTTGCCGAACTGAGGAGCCGGGTTGGATTCGTGCCCCAGGAGGGTTTCCTCTTCGACGACACGATCGCCAACAACGTCCGATACGGCCGCCCGGAGGCCGACGATGCCGAGGTCTTCACCGCCTTCCACGAACTGGGGCTCGGCTCCTGGATCGAAGGTCTGCCTGACGGTTTGGACACGATGACCGGGGAACGTGGCAACAACCTGTCTGCCGGGGAGCGTCAGTTGGTGGCCCTGGTCCGCACCTGGATCGCTTCACCTGATCTCCTCGTGCTCGATGAGGCGACATCTGCTGTCGACCCATCACTCGACGTCGCCCTCCGACATGCCATCGATCGGCTCACCCGGGGCAGGACATCGGTCACCATTGCCCACCGTCTGTCGACGGCAGAGGCTGCCGATGAGGTCCTGGTCTTCGACGAGGGCAGACTCGTCGAGCGGGGGAAACATCGTGACCTGCTGGCCAGGGGTGGGGTCTACGCCGACCTGTACGCCGACTGGTCGACCGGGACCAAGACCGTCTGATCCACTGGAACCGGCTTCACGGGGGTTTCGTTGACTCCCCGTGGCATCAAACCAACCACGGTCTCCGGTCCTTGCCGGGCTCCGCTCGTTCCTCATACCCGGTTGGGGTGAACTCTCGACCAATCGCACCCAGCAGGCGTGGATGCTGGTCCTCATCAGTCTGGTCCTGGCCAACGCGGTTGTGGCGAGCCTGGTCGTGCTCGGCCCCGTCCATGTGGCCTCCAATCTCCTCGACCCCGGCGTCCTGCTCGGCCTTGCCGGGATCAATGCAGCGGTAGCGATAGGGCGCTCGGTCTCCACCGGACACGCCTGGTGGCTAGCCGGTGGTCGCAACCTGGCGGCGGCCGGTGTTCTCACCCTTCTGGTGTTAGGCCCCCACATCCTCGTCGGCTGGATGGCTTTTCAGCTTCGGGACACCCTGGTCACCGTGTTCGCCCCACCGGCACGACCCTCCTTCGATTTCCAGCCGCTCTTCGACGGATCGACCACGACCACCTCGACCACGTCTTCGTCATCCACATCGACGGTACCCGACACGGTCACCACCGTCCCGACCACCACGACCACCACCACTCCCCCGATCCTCCAGCGCCGACTCAACATCGTCCTTCTCGGTGGCGATGCAGGGCCGGGGAGGGGCGGCCTGAGAACCGACGCGGTGATCGTGGTGTCGATCAACCCGGCGACCGGCGACGCGGCATTGTTCGGCTTGCCCAGAAATCTCGGCGAACTGCGCCTCACCACGGGTGAGCCGGTGCCGGGGAAGATCCTGAATGAGGTGTATGGATGGGCGAAGAACCGCACCGACCGATTTCCCGGTGCTGACCCCGGAGCGGCCGCGGTGGCCGATGTGGCCAGCTATCTGACCGGGCTCCCCATCGACTACTACATGCTCGTCGACCTGACCGGGTTCGCCGACATCGTCGAGGTGTTCGGAGGGGTCACCCTCAACGTGCCGAAGGAGGTCCACATCCCCCTTTACGACCCCACCACCGGCCAGTACACGATGCGGCGGATCCCGGCTGGAAAGCAAAAGCTGAATGGGGTCGAAGCCTTGGGATACTCGCGGGCGCGTCTCGACTCGAACGATTACATCCGGATGGGTCGGCAACGTTGCGTTCTGTCCGCACTCGCCGAACAGGCAGGTGGGATCGGAATGGTGACCCGTCTGCCTGCGCTGCTCGACACTTTCGAACGTCACGTGACCACCAACATCCCGGTGAACCTGGTCCCCGAACTGGCCCGTCTCGGGTCACGCCTCGGTTCGGACCGCATCCGCACGGTCGGATTCGGACCCGAGTGGAGCCGTGGCGTCAACGAAAGGAACCAATTGATCCCGGATGTCGAGCGGATACGGGCGGCGGTCCTGGAAACGGTTCAGAATCCGGGCAAGGCACCGATCCCTACCTCGGCGGAAACATGCGGCTAAGTCTCAGACCCGGGGAGGTTTGACGTAACGGGCCCCGGTGAACTCCCCACCGAGGACATCGATCTCCCAAATCGACCCTTTGGAGATGTCGGGCTTCCCCTTCAGCTCCAGGCCGAGCTTTCGCATCTTCTTGAGGATCGTCTCCAATTGTTCGCCGTGTGTGCAGAGAACCACGTTGTGTCCCATCGTCTCATTGACCACTTCGAGTGCGGCGGCGGATGCCATGTCCTCGCCCAGCCTCCGGTCGGTCTCGATCTTCAACCCGAGGGCCTTCGCCAACGGTTTCACCGTCTCGACACACCGGACATACGGTGAACTGACGATCCTGTCTATCCCGGCGTCGGCGAGGTCAGTTGCTATCAGATCAGCCTGTCGTCGACCCTTCTTGGAGAGGGGACGGACCCTGTCGTCGCCGTCCCAGTTGTCCCGGTCGCCGGCGAGGGCGTGACGGAGCAGTCGGGTGGTGCCGGTCGCGGCCAGACCGGCAAAGTCGGCGGTGGCCACCAGGTACTCATCGGTGGTGTAGTCGAGAAGTCTCAACGCCGAATCAGGGGCCAACCAGAGCGCCTCGTCGACCTCCTCATTGGGTTTGAAGCCGGGGCTGCCCGGAAGCGGTCGCATGGCATACCAGACGACCTCCTTGATCGAGCCATTGGCACGATGACGGGTGGGGGGAAGCGGTGCCACGATCCGACACCGATACCCGGTCTCCTCGAAGACCTCTCGGAGGGCAGTGTCGGCGTCGGACTCACCTGGTTCGCCCTTGCCTTTGGGCAGACCCCAGTCGTCATAACCGGGACGGTGGACGACGAGAACCTTGATCCGGCCCTTCGGGGTAACCCGGAACACCAGACCACCGGCGGCCCTGATCACCCTACCCACGGTAGGGGCCCCCGAGTCCGGCTACGGACGGTTGCTGATGACCGAGATCGGCTCGTGGGAGGCCACCACCGGATAAGCCAGTTCGTAGGAACCGGTGAGATCGATGGTTACCGCCGAGCACGTAGCGCACACCCGTCGGGTGATACCAGCACCGATGTTCTGGTTCGACCCGTAGTTGTGCTGACCCTTCCGGCAAGACGCCTTCCGATGTCGCTCGGTCTTCTTCTGGATCGGGCGTGTGTAGCTCACGTAGAGAGAGGCTATGCAGCGGAGAGTGTTCGACCAAGCACTGTCGGTGAGCTTGCGGTGAGCCCGGAGGCTCATATCGCCCTCCGACGGAGCTAAGCGGAGAGGGCCTGCTCGATCCCGGCGACAACACGTCGGACATCCACGAGGGCGTGCTTCTCGATAGCGAACTGCGGCCACGGGACATCGAAGCCGGTCACCCTCACGATCGGCGCATCGAGATCGTAAAGGGCCTCCTCCGCCACCACCGCCGCCACCTCGGCGGCAACACCGGCACTGCCCTGAGGCTCCTGGACGACGAGCAAACGTCGGGTCCGCGACACCGAATCGAGCACGGTCTCACGATCCCACGGGAACAGGGTGCGCAGGTCGATGACTTCAACAGATGCCTCGACCTTTGCCGCCGCCTCAAGGGCGACGGGGACCATGCCGCCGTAGGTGACAAGGGTGAGGTCGGTCCCCTCCCGTCGAACCCGCGCCCGTCCGATGGGGATCGTGTACCGACCCACCGGGACATCATCACGACCCGCCCGGTAGAGCACCTTCGGCTCGAGGAAGACCACCGGGTCATCGCTTTCGATGGCGGCCGCCAGCAGGCCCTTGGCATCGGTGGGAGTGGACGGACAAACCACCACCAGACCGGGGGCGTGGACGAAATATGCCTCCGGTGAGTCGCAGTGGTGCTCATGAGCCCCGATTCCGGCGCCGTTGGGGAATCGGAGAACGACCGGTACGGCGGAGTGGCCCCTGGTGCGAAACCGGAACCGACCCATGTGACTGACGATCTGATCGAAGGCCGGATAGACGAATCCGTCGAACTGCACCTCAGCTACCGGGCGGGCACCGGCGAGGGCCATACCAACGGCGGTGCCGACGATCCCGGACTCGTTCAAGGGGGTGTCGATGACCCGCTCACCCCCGTACTCCTTGTACAGACCCTCGGTAATCCGGAAGACCCCACCGGCGACACCAACATCCTCGCCCAGGACGATCACCCGCGGGTCGGTCTCCATCGCCTCGTGAAGGGCGGCGTTTATCGCCTCGGCCATAGTCCAGGACTGGCGTGGGCCGTCCGGAGTCGGGTCGTCGCCGATCCGCCAGACTTCGTCTTCGGTGAACCCAGTCTCGGGTTCGTCGTGGGCCCTCTGCATGGCGTGCAGTTGCTCGACGACATGCTCGGGGATGCGATGGAATCCGTGTCGGATCGCATCGTCGCGACCCGGTAGCGGTTGCGCTTCGATGGCGGTAATCGCCGCGTTCACCGAGTCGGATACCTCCATGGCGACTTTCTCACCGGTCTCCTCATCCCACTCCCCGCGGTTCTCGAGGAAACGCCGGAGACGTTCGATGGCATCCTTCTGCTTCCACTCATCGACCTCGTCCATGCTGCGATAGAGGCTCTGGTCATCGGCCGTGGCATGTGCCCCGTACCGGTAGGTCAATGCCTCGATAAGGGTCGGGCCCTCGCCCCTCCTGGCCCGGTTCACCGCCTTACGGGTGGCCAGGTACATGGCGACAGGATCCATCCCGTCGACCCTCATCCCCTCGAACCCGTAGGCCTCGGCCTTCTGGGCGATGGTCTCGGATGCGGTCTGCAGTTCATACGGGACTGAGATTGCGTACAGGTTGTTGGCGCAGATGAAGACGGTCGGGGTCTTCCAGACTCCGGCGAAGTTCATTCCCGAGTGGAAATCAACCTCGGATGTGGCACCGTCCCCGAAGTAGACCGCGGTGACGCAGGGCTCGCCCTGGTAACGCTTGTAGTAGGCATACCCGACAGCGTGGGGCAGCTGACTGGCGATCGGGACCGTGACGATCCCGGTCCGATAACGGTTCATATCCCAACCCGAGTTGGGAAGACCCTTCCAGTAGGCGAGGAGGACCTCCATCGGAAGCCCCCGGGTGATCTGGACACCGTGCTCCCGGTAAGAGGGGAATACGAAGTCGTCCGGTTCCAACGCCAGAGCGGAGCCGATCTGAACCGCCTCCTGACCTTCGAGCATGGCGTAGGTGCCGATCCGCCCCTGCCGCTGCAGGGCCAGCATCCGTCGGTCCAACTCGCGGGCGAGGACCATGTTGCGATACATGGTCTGATAAAGCTCGGGGTCGAGACCCGGATCGGCTTCGACCAGGTCTCCGTCGGGGTCGATGATGCGAAGCGTTTCGTACCGGCCCATTGGGACTGAGTCTGCCACATTTCCCGATCGGTCGTCACCGGTGGAGAAAGAACACATACGGGAGGGGTGGCAGTCGCAGGTCACCGCCAACTATGTTGGCGCGGTGCTCCGCATCCGCCCCGAGATCGCAGGTATAGAGCCTTATGTCGCCGGACGTCCGATCGAGGAGATCGCCAGGGCGTTCGGATTCGAACCCGACCGCATTGCGAAGCTGGCATCGAATGAGAGTCCCGACGGTCCCTTTCCCGGGGTCGCTGAAGCCGTCCACTCAGCCATCGCGACAGCCCATCGGTACCCCGAAGACGAAGCCTGGGATCTGACCACCGCCCTGGCCGCCCATCTCAATGTGAGCACCGGGAACATCGTGCTCGGGAACGGAAGTGTCGCCTTGATCAACGACGCCACGATCGCCGTCGGGGGGGCCGGAACCAGGGTGGTGTTTCCGTGGCCCAGCTTCGTGATGTACCCGTTGGCCGCCACCTACGCAGGGAGCACACCGGTGCGGGTACCACTCGCTGCGGATATGGCGCTCGACCTGGCGGCGATGAGGGAAGCCATCGACGACGCCACCAGCCTGGTTTTCTTATGCAATCCCAATAACCCGACCGGAACGGTGCTGGGCGGGTCCGAGGTGGAGGAGTTCATCCGTTCGGTTCCCGAATCGGTGCTGGTGGTAGTCGACGAGGCCTATCACGAGTACGTCGACGAACCGTCTTACCACTCGGCGATCTCACTCGCCCTCGAACTACCCAATGTCATGGTTCTTCGGACCTTCTCCAAGATCTACGCCCTGGCCGGGTTCAGGATCGGATACGGCGTCGCCGGGGAGGGAGTCGTGAGCCTGCTCAAGAAGGTACGCCCACCCTTCTCGGTGAGTCGGCTTGCTCAGGCCGCCGCTCTGACCTCATTGGGACAGCAGGACGAGGTGGCACGCCGGGCATCGATCAACGCTGCCGGACGCCACTATCTGAAAGGCGCTCTCGATGAGCGTGGATACCGTGCGATCGGAAGCCAGGCGAATTTCATCTTCTTCCACACCGGTCTCGAGGACTCAGGTGCTCTCGCCGATGCGCTGGTGCAAAAGGGGATCATCATCAGACCCATGCCCGGCGGGTGGGTCAGGGTTAGCATCGGATCGGAGAGCGAGAACCGTCGATTCGTGGCAGCCCTGGATGCCGGAAGCTGACGCTCCCGGGCAGTGCGGGAATTGGGCCGGTTGCATCATGCCGACCCGTGGGATCACGGTCGAAATAGCTCCCGCAACCGGTAGAGAGCGGATGTGGACGTTTCACGAATAGCTAGAGAGGCCAGCAATCTCCTGCCCCTGGCCACGCGTGTCCTCAAGCGGTATCCATTCCTCACCCGGGAGGTCACCCACCTGGCAACCCACTCCAATGTCATGTACCGGGTGATCACCGAGAGCGGAGAACAGTTGGTGCTCCGGGTCGGAACGCCACATGTCAATACGCGGGTGAACATCGAGTATGAGGTCGCCTGGTTGGACGCGCTCAACCGGGACACCAATCTCGATGTGGTGCGTCCGATTCGCACCGCTGGCGGGTCCCTGATCGTCGAGGAGTATGACCCGATGGTGGAGAAGGAGCGGCCCTGTGTGCTCTTCAGCTGGATCCCGGGCGCCCCGCTCGGTGAGGGTTCGGGCACGTTTGGATACAGGCTCCTGGGCCAGATGTCGGCAGCGATTCAGGCCTACTGTCGGACCCGGCCGCCACCG
>CAYNSP010000024.1:0-19111 GCA_964400035.1 uncultured Acidimicrobiaceae bacterium
GATCCATGTCGATCGGAATCTGGCGTACCGCTTCGACTGCTGCTGTCATCTCCTCGGTGGTGGTGGCAGCGGCGAGGTCGCTGACAGCGGCCTTCAGGGCGCGCTCGCGTGGTTCGTCGGGTTCAAGATGGTTGGTCATGGTGGTCGTGTTCATGTTCGGTGGTGCGATGTCCCTGGACTCTCAGCTCGATCAGCAAGGGTTTCTCCAAGTATGTCTGCTTCCATGAGGCAACGATGGTGAATTTCGCGGCTCTTGGTGTGAACCCGACCCACGGCATCGGTGGCAGCGGTTGGGTGACAAACCTTCGATGGAGCCGGTCGTGACGGATTTGATTGCTTTCCTCGACGAGTCGAAGAAGCCGGTGAGAGACCCAGCGACAGGTCGGCCGTCAGGTCGGGGCGACCACTACGTGGTGGCAGCCGCCATAGTGATCGAAGGTGACACTGACATTCGGACGGCGATCAACGAAGTCGAACGGCGACTTGGGTTCCCGCTTCACTATGCGGACTTGAGAAGCCGGGGAAGGCGACTCGCTGCGATCGCGGAGCTGGAGCGGATCGGTGGGTGGGAGGGCTACCTGTTTGAGACGGCGAGGCCATTACCCGTTCGTCGCTACTCCGAGCACCACATCCGAGCAAAGACCCTTGAAGCAGCGTTCACGGCTCTGCATGAGGTAGGAGGCGTATCCCGAATCGTCCTCGAGACCCGGGCCACGCCAGCCAAAGGTTTCCTGGAACTGGACGAGAAGGATCACGCGGTCCTTCAAAGGTTGCTTTCCCGCGAGGTGGTACCCGGCGACTTCACTATTGCCCATGCCGACAAGACCGAACGGATGTTGGCGATCGCAGATGTCCTTGCGGGGGCCAGGTCTGACTATCTCTGTTTCGCTGACCAGGAGGCTTATCCGTTGATTGCTCATCGAGTTCGCAGTGTCAAGACTCTCTTCGCAATCAGCCCATGACGCGCAGAGGCCCCGGGACTACGAGCCGTAGCCAATCCGGGGCGTACTTCCGATGAGAGCCCGAAGGCCCACTCACCGGCCAAGACAATTATCGGTCATCGACCCGAGAAAATCAAGCCTTAAGAGATTCTCCGTCCTGGCGGCCACCTTCGGTGCCGCCAGCATACAAATCTGGCGGGAGACTTCTAACGGATCTTCTAACGGACGAGCCGATACGGGCCGTAATCCAGACATATCGACCATCACCCGGATCTGACAAAAGCCCTGGTAGACGGCACTTTCTGGCACCACACAACACCAGGCGAAACCGCCGGATAGGAACTCATAACCCGAAGGTCGCGGGTTCAAATCCCGCCCCCGCTACCATCGAAAAACCCTTGCGCTGCAAGGGTTTTTCGCTTGTTAGGCCCCCGCCTCAATCGGCCTTCTGAGGCCGCCATCGCGCGCAACGTCGAGCACAAGCGTTCAAGGTTGGACCAGGACCGCCATCGCAGTCCCCGCTCGATAGCCGCGTACTACCGGGTCACCAACCAGCGGGGAGGACGACGGGCGAGATCGTCCTTCGGGAAAGTGACGGCGGCTGCCACGCCGTCGCCGCCGGTCCAGCTCAATAGCGCGCTGGACAACGCTCGAGCATGAATTCGTAAGCCAGCCTTAAGCCCCGTGCGTTAGGCTCGGTAAGGGAAGGGCCGCCCACTGAGAGGACGGCAATATGGACGAACAGGGGCCGGATCGGGGTCGACCCGGCCGAGCAGCGGGGTTCGCAGGAAGGCTTGGTGCCCGGGGTCTGATCGCACTCGGGGCCGGCGTCCTCGTCGGCACCGTCCTGGTCTTGACGGCGGTCCAGCCGGACGAGCATGACTCCAGCACCCCGACGAGTCCGAGTTCGACGGCCCCGGAAGCTGCCGGCCCCCTGGTCGCACCGATCGACACCTGCGGCCTCCTCTCCGACGACGAGATCGACAACGCCCTGGGCCTCGTGGACGAGCAGGGGACGCTCCGGACCGACGGGGTCTTCACTTTCGAGCGGGGTGAGGCGTGTCGTTGGGAGGCAGAGTTTCAGCCATCGGGCGCCCAGGTCTATCTGGAGATCGGGCCCGGCGACCCGGCCGACTTCGCACCCCAGGCCCGGCTGCTCGATGCGGTCGGGGTGAGCCGTTCCGGAGTCGGCGACCTCGCGGTCTGGTTCCCGGGCGCCGACGCCGGTGCAATGAGTGCCGTGGCGAACACGTCCAACGGCTATCTCTTCGTCCGTGTCGAGATCGGACGCGCCGAGGTCGACGACCAGACCAGGAGGCAATTGGCAGCCGACCTGGCGAAGAGGGTCATGGACCGTATCCGCTTCGGTCCGCCGACACCGGTCGAAGTGGACCTCTGTCAGCTGATCAGTGACGAGAGCGCCGAGCGCTACCTGGCGCCTCATCGTGAGAAGCGCCCGGGTGCCAGGGAGGAAGTCTTCGGTGGTGGCTCGCCGAAGGTCGTCGACCTCGTGGAGGACGGCGAAACGTCCTGTCAGAAGCAGATCCTCACCGAGATCTACGTGTCCGCGTCGATGGGCTCGAGCTCCGACTTCGCGGCTAACGCCCAGCTCAGAGGGATCACCGGACAACCGGTCGACGGTGTCGGCGACGAGGCAGTTCTTTTCGAGGACCTGCCGTTCGGTGGAGCGTTCGCCGCCGATCACGAAGGCGATGTCCTCGCCGTTCGCGCCGGAGACGCCAGGTTCCGGATCGTCGCAGCCCTCCCCGACCTTTCGGTGACCGATCAGCGGCAGGCGGTCCGATTACTTGCTCACGAAGCGCTCGCCCAGCTTCCGGGAGGGATTCCTGTCACCCGGACCGAGATCGAGCGACCCGACGTCTCCGCTCTCGGGTTCGCCGACAACCTGGAAGCCCGGGTGGCCGAGGGTGAGTGGACGGTCGGCGAAGGCCTTGTCGCCACCCTCCGCCTCTTCGTCGGCGAGATCGGGGCGGACCAGGTGCTGCGGCAGCCTGAGCTCGTGAACGATTCGGGAACCGAGATCATGCGCCTGGCTCGGGCGTACGTTGAGACCGGGCCCGACGCCGAGGCGCGTGAACAGATCCGGCGCCTGCTCGGCCTTCTCGCCCTGCCGCCGTACGTCGACCGTGACGAGGAGCCATCGGCGCGCCGGGTACGGCCATCTGAGATGACCGTGTCGCTTGGCGTCATGCCCTTGGCGCAAATCCAGGGAGAAGAACCCGACGGGGGCTACGCACCGCCACCCGACCTGCCCGAAGACGACCCCGACCTGCCACCCCACGACGACCCCTGGGACATCGGCCAGTGCAACTACGGTCCGGGACCCGGCTGGGAGTCGGTCCCCGCCTACATAGGTGAAGGTGCGGAGCCTTCGAAGGCTCTGGTCTTCATCCCTGAGAGCGGGCTCACCCCCGGTTGGACGGAGACCCACCTGGTGTGGACGACGGAAGCCGTCCAGGAGACACTCGACGTCTACAACGCCGACGCCGCCCCATGCATCCACCTCGTTCTATCGGTACACCCTGGGGCGTCGAGTTGGGTGCTCGACACGAACGCTTCCGGAATATGCGGTGTCTTCCTCAATACCCCAATGCAGGGTCGCGAGGAGGCACCGTTCAAACAGGAGATCGCCCGGGACCTGGCCCACTGCATCATCCCGGTGGCCTGGCCCGACCAGCTCGCGGTAGCCTCGTTCCTGAACCGTCGCTGGTGGAATCACGCGCTGGCGGAATTCCTGAGCAACGTGGTCTATCCCGATCCGACTTGCCAGGCCGGCCGCTGTGACCTTGAGTGGAGGCACACAAGCGCGTTGGCGGCCCTGGAACTAACCGACCCGATGATGTTCCGCCACGACGCCAACTGGATGTTCTTCCAGCACATCTGGTGGCACATTGGGCTGGAGGGCGTGGTCGCCCTGGTCAACGAGATCCCCGGGAGCAGCAACCCACTCGACCACGAAAAGGCCATGGCGGGACTCGATGGGATGTCCGGGGTGTTCCACGAGTTCGTTCAGGGACTTACCGACGTGTCGATCCAGGACCCCGGGGGTGGGTCGGTCCCATACTCCCCGCCCAGCGAGGCGGTCCCGGTCTCGGGCGCACAGGTCATACCTCGCAGTGTCGCGCCGTTCGGTACTGTCCGTCTCCACCTGATCATCGAACCAGGCAAGTTCGCCTGCATCAGCGGCACCTCCGGGGACGACGTGACGGTCACTTACCGCGAGGGGCGACCGGGCGCGTCCGGTGGCAGCTGGCAGCCCCTGTCCGAAGACCAGAACGCATACTCCGGCGAGCTGGTGGTGGTGATGACCACCACCGAGCCCGATGGCGACGTTACCCTCACCGTGAGCGAGGTCCGCGATGACGACGAATGCGAGGACGAAGTAGAACCTGGTGCGGCGGATCGTCCGGAACTCCCTTGCCTCGACTTCTGTGGGCCTAGTGACTACTACCGGGATCCGGGCCAGCTCGACGACTCTTTCAACGATCGCATCGGCGGCGGTGGGGGTGGCGGCGAAGCCCCCTTGGGGGAGTCGGCGCGCCTGTGGCAGCTCGATCACGACGGTAACCAAAGTCTGCCTTTGCTGACTGACCAGTCTGGCCGCGCCGACACCAAGACGGGAACTTCGATGAGGTTGTGGCCTTCAGAGACGATGCGATCGCACGCGATCGCGCGCCCTTCGATACCAACGCCAGCTCGAAGAGGTATTGAAAGGAACCTTCTCGTCCTCCGACCGCTCAAGAGGCGCCAGTTCATCGCGCCGGTGTCCCCCTAAGGCCGCGCTCCTATCTCTGAAGGCTCAGGCGTGCTGCCTCGAGCGGGGGGTCAGTTCCATCGCGCAACTCTGTGGCAGTCGGATTCTCGATCCGGATGTGGGGTTCGACCCTCATCCCCGGCCGGCCAACTCCCGAACGGGGTCCGAGTGCGGTGCCGAGTGGTGTCGTCAGCGCATATCCGCCACCGAGGTCGACGGCGCGCATCCCATTGAGACCTCCTGCTGTCGGAGTACCTACTATCACCGCGTCAGCAAGCTCCTCCAACGCGATAGCCAGACACTCAGCGGCCGATACCGACGCCTCGTTGACGAGCACCGCGATTGGTGCGTCGGGCCACAGAATTGGGCCGGACCTTTCATACACGAGGTGGCGACCGTCGGTATGCACCACGTCGACCATCGGACCGTCGTGCCCGCACAAAGCCGAAGCGATCGAGGCTACGGCATTGGGGTCGCCCCCAATCCCACTCCGAACATCGATGACGATCCCGGGAGCGCCCTCAGCCGCCAGTTCGGCAATGGCTCGCAGGGCCAGAGCAGCAGTGTCCTGCTCGGGTGAACCCGACCTTGCGAACCAGCGAATCCGTAGGTGGCCCGTCCCATCGGACAACCTGTCCAGAGTGACTCCCGGTACAGGACCGGAGGTAGCTAGCGATTCGAGGACGGACAGATTGCCTTGGCGGTCGATCTCCAACGACCGGACAGTGTCGGGTAGATCCGTGTAAAACGTCATGATCTCCCCTGTGGGGCGTCGCAGTTCGCGACCGTCGATAGAGACCAGGACATCTCCGGCACGGATACCGGATCTCGACCCGTACCCGGCCGGATCTACATCCGCTACGGCCTGTCGCCCGTCGGCCTGACGCCACAAGGCGAAGCCGGGTGCCACCCGCGGGCTTCCGTCCATGATCGCCATCATCCCGGCCCGGAAGGCTTCGTCCGTCACCCCTGTGTGGGGTACCCCGCACTCCCAGGCCATGGCGCTGGCCACCGCCATCGGTGACACCCCAGGTGGGTTCGTCGCCTCGAGCCAGTCGGCGTCGCGGTCGACATCGCTGCCGAACCATCCAGGAAGTGGCAAGGGTGACGATCCGGTGGCATCTCCGATCGCTCTCATGGCGATGGTCCCAAGCAGCCTCGGATCGGTGGGAATCAAGCTGTCGCGAGCGAGAGCGCGGAAGACAGTGGCGATGACTGCATGCGGTGTCGACAAGGGAGGGGAGGCTAACCCGGGGAGACTGGCTCCGTCCACCAACCTGCTGGCACTTGCTGCTTGACAGGTGTGGACTCCTACTGCACCCTTGGGGCTGGAGTCCCCACCCGGCATCAGCCGAGGAAGGAGCCAACCTGATGGGACCCGACGATGTGACGGCGGCCTGGAACAAGCTGGCACCGGCCTGGGACAGGCATGTGGATTACGTCAACGACCTCACCGCCGGAGCCACCGATACCCTGGTGGATGCGCTCGAGGTTCAGCCCGGTGAACGTCTCCTGGAATTGGCCGGCGGGCCCGGCACTCTGGGCGCGCGATGGTCAAAGTTGGTGGGACCCGGTGGTTCCGTGCTGGTAAGCGACGTCGCCCCGGCCATGGTGGCGGCGGCTGAGCAGCGTCTGGGACCGTTCGAGAATGTGGAAACGGTCCGCCTGGATATGGGCGCCCTTGACCTACCTGAAGCCAGCGCCGATGTCGTCTTCTGTCGCTTCGGACTGATGTTCGTACCACAACCTGAGAGCACCCTGGCAGCCATATTCCACGTGCTCGCACCGGGTGGCCGCCTCGGGGCGATGACCTGGGCTGAATTGGAGGAGAACCCTTGGGCAGGCTTGATCGGAAGGGGTGCGCTCGCTCTGGGTTTGCTCGAGGGAGGCCCGCCCGTGGGTCCTGGCGAGGTCTTCTCGTTGGGCGACCCCGATCGTCTCGTCCGGATGGCCGAAGGCGCTGGCTTCGATGATGTGGCAGTGGCGACAGCTGCGGTGGATTTTGCGGCCGACGATGTTGCCACCCATGTTGAGCGTGTCGTCTCGCTCTCGGGGCCTCTGGCGTTGGCAGTCCAAAGTGCCAGCCCCGCCCAGTACAGGACCCTTCTGGAGATGACCGAGGCGGCAGCCGAACCTTTCGCATCCGGAGATGGCTACGTCTTTCCAGGCCGCGCTCTTCTCCTGACCGCCAGTAGGAACGCCCCAGGCCAGTCTTAGATCAGTGCACGGGCTCCCGAAGCCACGTTCCCTGGGTGTTCGCTTAGGACCTGGACAGTCATCTTGCTGCCGCTGCGTCCGCCGGGGGCCAACGTCGTTGAAGGGATCCATCACGAGGGATACCGGGCCTACACACTCGAGGATCCGGAGGGTCACCGATGGACGATTGCCCAGGCGATTCCCTCGATGAGCGGGTCTCTTTCGTGACTGTCGGCGCGCCGTCACCCTTGGACTGAGGACCATGCAGGTTCCCGGGTAACCGGGCGGCGCCCTTGTCAAACCGACCTTCGGCCCTACCCAACCCGGGATCGCATCGTGACAATCGGGCACAACGAAAGGAGTGGCATGAGAGGTCTGTGGACCGGGGCTGGCGTGGTCACCGGAGCGGCCATCGGGCTCCTGGTGGGTCAGCTCGTATTTGACGGTGAGTGGTGGGCACCCGCCGTCGGTGCGGGTATTGGTCTGATCCTGGGCGCCGCGATCGAAGCATTCAAATCGAAGAGCACCTGAGAGGGTCGGTCCCAACGGTCGGGTGTTCAGGGCAGGGTCCGATGCGGATGGCTGCGAGAGTGCGACGAGTCTGGCCTGTCCCTCGGCCATCGGATCCCATCGTTCGTGGGGGGTCTTAGGTGCCCACGAACAGGGACCCGGGCATAGCCCGGGTCCCTGGATGGCGCCAACAGTGGCGCCCTGAATCATCGGTTGCTACCGAATCCAGCCGGCGTCGCCGTGGAGCTCAACTCGCTTGGCGCCCTGGTTCTCGAGCACCTGGCGGACCTCACCGACACCAAATTCGTCGACGTTGACGGTGACCAGCGAGCCAACCTCCTCGACACCACTGCGGTAGTAGGTGCCGTAGTCGTCGTCATCATCGTGCCTGTCGTTCGAGCCGAAGATGGCACCCATGGCACCACCCAGGGCCGCGCCACCGGCAGCACCGGCGGCTGTCGCACCGAGCGTCCCGAGGACGGTTCCGGCGGCAAGGAATGGGCCGATACCCGGCACCATTGCGATACCGGCGGCGGCCAGGAGGCCGGCACCGGCACCGACGGCAGCACCACCGACAGCACCACCGGCCGCGCCCTTGGCGGCCTCATCGGCGGTGTCACCTTCGTAGATTTCCCCGTCCATCTCACGGCGTGAACCGTCCAGGTATCCGACGGTCGAAGCGTCGTAGCCGAACTCTTCCAGCGCATCGATAGCCCGGCGGGCATCGCTCTCAGTTGCGAACAATGCAACTACTTCAGTCATATTCCCTCCTATGGGTTGACTCCATGCGGTACCCGTCCTCCCCGCATCTGAAACCGGCGAGCCCCGTCAGTGCTGCCTGCGACGGGTGAGCCAGGCGATGGCTCCGAGACCGATCCAGGTCAGTCCGGTCTGGACCCGGGTCGGCTGGATTGGGGGAGTGACGGTGACACGGACTTCCTCCGGCACCCCTCGTTTCCGACGGGACCAGACCTGGGTGACCTCTGCCCCGTAGAACAGGATGAGGCTCGAGTAGTAGATCCAGACCAGGATGATGATCAGCGATCCTGCCGCCCCATATGCGGAGCCGACGTCGCTCGTTCCCAGATAGAACCCGATGGCGAACTTGCCGACCACGAACAGGGCCGAGGTGATTGCTGCCCCGAACCACACATCCGACCAGGCCACCTCGATATCCGGTAGGAACTTGAAGATGAGTGCGAAGACCAGGGTGATAACCAGGAATGAGGCCGCCAGATCGAGCGTGGCGAGGAGGGGAACGAGAACCTCGAAACGGGAAAAGGTGTCAACCAGGGCCGCGATTCCGGCGCTGACGGCCAGCGACACCAGGAGGAGAAACCCACCCCCGAGGACGGCGGCGAGGGAAAGGAAACGGCTCCGGATGAACTTGAGGATGCCTCCGCCCTTCGGGGGTTCCACCTCCCAGATGGTGTTGAGCGAGTCGGTGAGCTGGCCGACGACGCCGCTGGCACCGAGCAGCAGGGTCGCCGTTCCCAGGACCACAGCAACCCCCGAACCGGTGCGTTCCGAATCTTGGACCGCATCACCGAGCAGGACTGCAGCCTCCTGACCGATAAGCCCGCCGAGTTGGGTGACCATCTGCTCCCGGACGGCGTCGGCACCAAATGCGATCCCGGCTATACCGATCAGGATGACCAACAGGGGCGGCAGGGAGAACACCGTGTAATAGGAGAGGCTGGCCGCCAGCCGTGGCGCCTTGTCCTCGATCAGTTCTCTTGCCGCCCGCACCAGGGTGGTGCCAAGCCATTTCATACCGTTTAGGGCACGGGTCATCCCCGGTGGTTTTCCCATTTCGAGCGTGATTCAATCCCTGATTGGCAGGGAGAGCATGTGGGTATTGCCATTACTGTGATTTCGATCTGGAAGGGATGACACATGGATAAGGGACGCAAAGGTCTCTCCACCAAGGTCCCGCCCGAGCCAACCGACGACCACGGCGTCATCGACGGTTGGATCAAGAGGCAAATGCCCGATTTGCAGCCGATCCTCGAGAAGCTCGACCGGATGATTCGCGGGGCGCTGTCCGGTCCTGTCTACGCCCTCAAATGGAAGAAGGCGTACTACGGCACCGCCGACCTCGGCTGGGTGGTCGAATTGGTGGCCTACGACGTGTCGGTGAACGTCGTGTTCCTGGGCGGTGCCGATTTCGACTCACCACCACCCCTCGGTGACACCGACCGTTCCCGTTACATCAAGGTGAAGACCCTGGAGGAACTTGAGGAGTCCGACATCGAGACCTGGGTGAAGAACTCTTCCCGGGTCGAAGGCTGGAAGTAGCGACCGGTCTGGCTAGCAGCCACAGACTGTTACCGTTTCGGAGCAGCCTCTTCCAGGTCTGACCCTTCAAGCCGCTGGATGCCCGAATCGAGGCTGGCTCTGACCCGAACACCACATGAGGCATCGCTCCACACCCGAACCGACCTGTAATGTCCGGTAGTACCGCCGCGTTGATCGACGCAATCCGTCGGTTCGATCGGGCCACCTCCGTCAGTGAAGCCTTGCGTCTGCTCGAAGGTGGCATGTCGATTACCGATCTCTACAACGAACTCTCCGACCTCCTGGTTGATACCGGTGCGGGGTGGCAGCATGGGAGAGTCGAGATCTGGCAGGAGCACCTGACCTCCGGGATCGTTCGGAGCATCGTGGAATCCTGCGCCACCATCGTCGACGCACGGGCCCCTAAGGATCGGCGTGCCACCGTGGTGCTGGCAGCACCTGATGAGGAGTACCACGACCTGGGACTGCGGATGCTGGCCGATCGTTTCACTCTTGCCGGCTGGCAAGCTCACTTCCTCGGGGCCGACGCTCCCGTGGGAGATGTGATCAGAGCGGTCAGCGCCCTCGGGGCCGACGCTGTCGCTCTTTCCGCATCAACCCACTTCCACCGGGTCTCCCTCAACCAGTACGTCAACGAGCTGGCCGCGGCGCTCCCACAGGTCCGGATTTGGGTGGGAGGACCGGCGTTCGCTCTCGAGCAGCACGGCTGGCCGGAGGAGATGATGCTCAACCCCCGCTCGGTTCCTGGTCCGGAGGAGTTGTGATGCTCCCGCTGACCATCGCCGTAAGATTTCTCCGATCGGCCCGAGCCCAGACGTTGTTGATCATCGCCGGGATCGGGGTCGGGATAGCCGTCCAGATCTTCGTGGGCTCGCTGATCACCAGCCTCCAGGCCGATCTGGTCGACTCCACGGTCGGATCCAGTCCGCACATCACAATCGTTGCCGGGGACAGCGGTCCCATTGCGAGCGATGTGGCAGATATGGCTGCATCTGAGCCGGAGGTCACCGCAGCGATCCCTGTGAGACGGATGTCTGCCCTCTATGTAGAAGGAGAGAGCATCCCGCTCAGTATCACCGGTGGAGACGCCACCGCCCTCGACTCGATCTACGGGCTGGATGCACGGATCATGCAGGGTTCCTACTCCCTCGATGCAGACGAGATCCTCGTCGGCACCCGGTTCGCCGAGAAGACCGGACTTGAAGTCGGCGACACCATTCGCCTGGTGCTCCTCGACGGCAACACTGCCGAGTATCGCCTTACCGGAGTTTTCGACCTCGGTGCTGCTGCTGCCAACGAACGGCTCGCCTTCCTCAACTCCGGGTCCGTGGCTGAAGCCCTTGGATTCGGCGACGACGAGTTTTCGGCGATCGAGATACAGGTCGCCGATGTTTTTACATCCACTGAAGTGGCCGCAAGGTTCGTGGCCGAAGGGCTCGAGGCGAGTGACTGGCAGGCTGATAACGAGGAACTGCTCAGCGGTCTGGCGGCCCAGTCGGGATCGTCGATCATGATCCAGGCCTTCGTACTGGTTGCTGTTGCCCTCGGGATCGCCAGCACACTGGCCATCAGCGCGGTTCAGAAGACCCGCCAGATCGGAATTCTCAAGGCGATGGGTCTCAGCGACGGGGCCAGCGGGCGAATCTTCCTCCTCCAGGCCCTCATCCTCGGTGTCGCCGGGGTCGCCCTCGGAGTTGGCCTCGGGTACCTGCTGATCTGGGGCTTCTCGTTCGCACCGGTCGAATTCAATGTGCGCCCGAGCCTCAACCTGATTCTGATCTCGGCGGGTGTCGGGATTGCCGTCGCCCTCGCTTCGTCGATCATCCCCTCCAGATCGACATCCCGTCTCGACCCGATCGAGGTGATCCAGGGTGGCTGAACTGCTTGTCGCCGATGGTGTCGACAAGGTCTACGGGGAAGGCGACACCGCCACCCATGCCCTCAAGTCGGTCTCATTCGTTCTCGAAGATGGCGAATTCGCCAGCATCGTCGGACAATCCGGGTCCGGGAAGTCCACCCTGCTCAACCTCCTCGGGCTCCTCGACACCCCCAGTCGGGGTCGGGTTGTCCTGGGGGACGAGGACACCACCAGACTCGGGCGGAGGGAACGGGCCACCTTGCGGGGCAATGCCATCGGGTTCGTCTTCCAGTTCCACCACCTGCTCCCCGAATTCACCGTTGCCGAGAACGTCATGATGCCCCTGCGGATCAGCGGGAAGAGGATTGGCGAAGCTGAGCGGAGGCGAGTGGGGGAGCTGTTGGAGATGTTGGGTCTCTCCGGATTGGACAACAAGAACGCCAACCAGTTGTCGGGTGGTCAGAAGCAGAGGGTCGCCATCGGAAGGGCCTTGATCAATCGGCCCGGGATCGTTCTCGCTGACGAACCGACCGGCAACCTGGACACCGGTAACACTGAGGCTGTGTACCAGCTCTTCCGTGAGATCAACTCCGAACAGGGCACCGGGTTCCTCATCGTCACCCATGACCGGGCGGTCGCTGAAATGACCGACCGCATCCTCGAAGTCAGGGACGGTGAACTGGTCCAGGATGTCCGCAACGACTACCTCTAGGCGGCCGGTTCTCCGACGTGGGCATCCCGGCTAGAGGTAGCCCATCTCCCGGGCCCTGGCGAAAGCCTCGGTCCGATTCCTTGCACCGAGTTTGATGATGGCCGACGACAGATAGTTGCGAACCGTCCCTTCGGCGAGGTGGAGGCGTTCGGCGATCTCGCTGTTGGGATGACCCTCGCCTACCTCACGAAGGACTTCCCGCTCCCGATCGGTCAAGGGATCGGTACCGGCCCATGCGGAGACGGCCAGTTCCGGGGCGATCACCCGTGCCCCGGCGGCTACACGTCGCAGGGTGTCCGCCAGGTCTTCGATCGGGGAGTCCTTGAGGATGTATCCGGCCACACCGGCTTCGAGGGCGCGACGCAGATATCCGCTCCGGGCGAAGGTGGTGACGATCACCACCTTGAGGGTCGGGTTGGACTTGAGCCGAGCGGCCAGTTCGATCCCGGTCAGGCCGGGCATCTCCAGGTCGGTAAGGAGGATGTCCGGTTTGTGCTCGCTGACGGCCGCCAGCGCCTTCTCCCCGTCGTCGGCCACCGCTACAACCTCGATGTCGCTCTCCATGTTGAGCAGGCCAGCGAATGCGCCGCGGACCATCCCTTGGTCTTCGGCGAGGACGACCCGGATCATGTCAGGCTCCCACCGAACGGCATGTCGATGCCGAGTTCCGTGCCCCCGCCTTGTGCCGGGCCGAATCTGAGGCTTCCACCGGCGACGATGACCCGCTCCCGCATTCCCTGGATGCCAGAGCCGATTCCGTTGCCGGGCCCGACTCCGTCGTCCGTCACCGTGAGCGACACTCCACCGTCCTCGCTGACGAGTCGAACCACCACCTCGACCGCATCGGCGTGACGCATGACGTTGGTTACCGCCTCCCTGAGTCCTAACGCCAGGACGTTCTCCACAGACGGGGCCAGGTTCATGTCCCAATCTCCAACCGCCACCAGTTTTACCCCGGCAGCAGATAGCGCCTCCCGAGCAACCTCCAGTTCATCGGTCAGTGAGGCCTGGTGCCAGCCGGCAACGCTTTCCCTGATCGATGACAGTGCGTCCCTGGCGATCCGCTCCACATCCCCGGCTTCGTCTCGCGTCTCAGGTCGGTCGGACGGGACCATGCGCTGTACCAGTTGGCTCTTCATGATGATCGCAGTGAGGGCCTGACCGGCGATGTCATGGACATCCCGGGCGATCCGCTCCCTTTCGGCGATGGTGGCGAGATGGGCGATTCGTCGGTTCTCCACCTGGAGCGCCGCAGCCCGGTGGTCGCGGGAGACATCATGGAAGACGGCTGATCCTATGACCCAGATCATGATGATGGGGGTCAGGATGAAGACGCGGAACGGCCAGGGGATCGCGCTGAGCACGAACCCTGTGAGCGTCAGTGCGCTCACCACCGCCAGCCGCAGCCGGAGGGTCTCCTCGGTGGCAGAACGGGCGAGAAGGGCACCCGCATAGATGGGCAGGGCCATGATCGCTGTTGAACTCAAGGGGGCGGTCGCCAGTGCGATGACCATGAGCACGGCCGCCCCACCGATGTCCCACCCGCGTTGTTCGGAAACGACGAACACCGGGAGCGCGACTGCGACTACTGCGACCGCGACTACCCAGTCGCGGGTTGTGGGCTCCGGCGTGAAAATCGGACCGATGAGGACGAAGGCGAAAAAGACGAGAGGGGCCCAACGCGAGAAACCGGAACGCCTCGGTTGGAGGCGCTCCGATGTCTCGCTGATCTCAAGTCGGTCGTTCACACGTCCCCGGAACGGTAGGCCAACGCCGCCGCGATCGCTCCCACGATCAGGGTTCCGATCAGATAGGCCAGATGGTCCCATGCCGGACCGCCGTTCACCTGGGCCAGTGCCAGCTGACCGAGGTGGTAGGGCGGAAGGAAAACCGCCACCTTCCCGAGCCAGTCGGGGAGCATCTCCAGCGGGAACCAGAGCCCCGAAACGATCACCGAAGGGATCAGCACTGCGTTGAGCACCGAGGTCGCCGCATTCGTGCTCAATCTGGCACCGATCGCCAGGGAGAACAGACTGAACGGCAGCGCCCCCAGGATCAGGACTCCGACTACCCGGAGGACCTGTCCGATCGGCAATGGTCCGGCGGTGAACCGGGCCACCAAAGCGATTCCGGTCAGGGTGATGATCGCATAGGGCAGGGCGGCCGTGACCTTCGCCGACAGGGTCACCCCGAGGGGGATGCCATCCGCCTTCTTGACACGAGTCCAACCCCTCTCCCGGGCGTCAGCCAAACTGATCCCGGGGTTGGTTAGCACCACCGCCAGCACGCCAAAGGCGCCGTAGGTGGCGACCGAGTCGACACCGAAACCACCGTCGCCACCGAACATGGTCGCGAACAGGGCGAAGAACGCCACCGGCATCACCACCGTGAAGAAGAGGGCGGTTGGCTCCCGAAATATCGACAGCAGCTCGTCCCTCACTTCGACACCAAAGATTCTCATACTCACAGGGTCACCTCCTCTCGGGTGATGGCGATCAGTACCTCTTCGAGGCTGGCCGTCGCCACGGTCAAATCGTTTGCTTGCGGGTCCAGTTCCAGGAGCTTCCTCACCACCTGTTCACTATCGGTGGTGGCGATCAGGGTTCGTCCGTCACGAACATCCACCGATTCCACCGAATCGAGTGACCTGAGGACACTCAGCGGCAGATCGGTCCGGACGGAGACCCGACGATCCGGAAGAATCCGGCGGAGCTCATCCGGGGTCCCTTCGGCGACCAGACGACCTTGATGGACCACAACGATCCGATCGGCAACCGAAGCCGCTTCGTCCACCAGATGGGTGGTGATCAGGACGCCGGCGCCATCGGTGCGTCGCCGGCGGATCGATTCCCAGAACCGTCGTCTGGCTTCGACGTCAAGACCTTCGGTCGGTTCGTCGAGGACCAGCAGTATCGGGTCCGCCACCAATCCCATGGCCAGCTGCAGACGTTGCTGCTGACCACCGGACAGTTCAGATGCCCTACGGTCTTCCAGACCGTCGAGCCCCATCTCGGTGATGACCCGGGCCACCGCCTTCCGGTTGAGGCCCCTGCGGATCGCTGAGCCGCCGACGATTTCGCCGACGGTGAGCGACCTGGGGAACCCGACCGCCTGCTGGACAACGCCCAGCTTGCGTCGGATTGCGGGATCGCGGGGGCTACCTCCCGCCACTCTGACCAGGCCGCTCTGGCCCTCGATCAGTCCGATCACATTCCGGACCAGGGTCGTCTTGCCCGCCCCGTTGGGGCCGAGCAGGGCGACCAGTTCGCCGGGTGCGACCGTCAGGTCGACGCCGGCAAGGGCCGTGTGATCTCCGTAGCGGTGAATCAGTCCCCGTACTTCGAGTACATGTTGCATTGGTACTACCTCCTTCGGCGTCATCATGCGGATCGACCCGTCGCGGCGGTAGTGCGGTAGATCATGACTTCGGCATGACAGTTGTCATCCGACGCTGGAAGGTGGACGACTCAGTGATCCCGTATGAAATTGCGGCGACCTCACCTTTGGAATCGGTGAAGACGATCGTGGGAAGGGTCCGGATTCCGAACCTGGTGGCCTCCTCGGGATTGCTGGTCACGTCCACACGGCGGATCCGATTGCGCAGCTCAGGATCGAGTGACTTGAGGATCGCCTCCTGGGTTCGACAGCCAGCGCAATCGGGTGAGGTGAAGACGAGCGCACGGTTGGGTTCCGCCCTCACCGTGTCCCGAAGCCGGGATCGGTGACCGGCCCAAAGGGCCCACCAGAGGCCCGAGGCGGTCACCGACACCAGGACCAGGATCAGGAAACGTCCGATCATCTGCCGACCAGGCCGACCCGCTGCAACTGGTAGTAGGTGAAACATCCCGCGCAGAAGCCGACGGTGATGTTGAGAATTGCAAGGGCCGCCACCATGAGGGTGAGAGCCCATCCGAGCACCGGCATCCCCACCCACACTGTGGCCGCACCCGCCAGAGTCACAGCACCACTGAAGCCCCGGGCGAAGATGTGCGGCCGCATCTCGTCCTCGATCAGCCTCGGTCGGAGATCCAGTGCTGGCCCTAGCTGACGGTACAGCCATACCGTTGGGTTGAGTCGGGGGGCAAGGGCGCTGATCAGGTTGATCGCGCCGACTGCGGCGGCGACCGGCCAGAGATCGGAAAGGAAGGCGACTGCCAGCATGCCGGCGGTCAGTCCCTGACCGAATTTGATCGCGGTGATGTCCACTTGATTCACATTCACTCCTTGTTGGGTTTTCGACCCAAGGAGGATGCGGATCAGTGGACTACTTCGGTAGTGAGATGAGTCACGACTTCGGTGTGACACATGTCATCGGGATGGCCGAAGGGCCCGGCACTCCCCGTCTACGATGCAGGGACGTGTGGCACCTGTCGCCACCGCCATCTGTGACAAGGAGCCGCCATGACCCACAAGGAGATCCTCGACGACCTGCGTCAGCCCTTGGCCGATCTGAACGCACTCATATCGGGAGTATTCGACGGCTACCGGGCGATGAGTGCGGCGGCCATGAGTGACGGCGCCCTCGATGCCAAGACCAAGGAGTTGATCGCGGTGGCGATTGGCGTCACCCGCATGTGTGATGGATGTATCGCATCGCACGTCCGTGCCGCGGCCCGTAAGGGCGCCACCTCGCAGGAGGTTGCCGAGGCTCTCGGGGTGGCCATCCTGATGAACGGTGGTCCCGGGACCGTCCATGCGCCACGCGCCCTCGAAGCTTTCCACGAATTCGCCCCGAAGCGCGGCGGGGGGGACATCGGCTAGAAGGTCTTGTAGACCAGGGTGCGGCCTGAGGGGAGTGCCGCCACCGGGGTGAACCCCTCCTTGATGTACATCGCCAGGGTGCCGGTGGAGAATCCGGGTGGCAGTTTTCCGCCCCGCATGCTGGTGTCGATGGGCAGTCCCTCGATGGCGGCTGCCCCATGTTCCGAGGCGTGGGCGACCGCTTCACGGAGGAGGCGTGCCCCGACGCCCTTCCGACGGTGTGCAGGTGGCACCAGGATGCAATAGACCACCCACACACCCGGATCGTCGAGGGCGAAGATCGTGTTTCCGGTAACCAGACGGGTGGCAAGGATGTGGTTGAGGCGTGTTCGCGGTTCGACTCCGCACCACCCCACCGGCTGCTCGTCTTCAAGGGCGATCAGACCCCTAGGCGGGTCGAGGGTGGTCACCTGCTCCTGGAGGAGGGATTTCCTGCTCTCCCTGGTAGTTGTATTCGCCACCCGGTTCTCCAGGACATGGAACTGGCACCAACAGTTGCGGGACGTCGCCTCGGACATCATCACCTCTTCCACCGCTGGCCATCCCGCCTGGTCCGCGGGGACGATGCTTATTCCGTCACCCATGGCGGCACACGGTAGGTGATTCTACGGTCGGTTTCTGACCGGTATCCGGTCGGCATCGGACGCTCCAAGCTGCCTAGCATCCCGGGCATGTCCGAGTCCGCTCCGGAGTTTGCAGACCGGCGGATGCCGGTGATTTACCTCAGCCACGGGGCCCCACCACTCGCCGACGACCCCGTGTGGACCCGTCAACTTGCCGATTGGTCGGCGTCGATTCCGAAACCGGCTTCGATCCTGATGGTGTCGGCGCACTGGGAGAACGCCCCGCTGACGGTTTCGGCGACCACGACGGTTCCTCTCTACTACGACTTCTGGGGATTCCCCCAGCGGTATTACGAAGTCAAGTATCCGGCACCGGGTGCTCCCGATCTCGCCCGTCAGGTCGCCGCGCTGGTCGCTCAGCCGGGCAGCCCGGTTTATCAGGATCCGAATCGGGGACTCGACCACGGCGCCTACGTGCCATTGGTCGAGATGTATCCCGATGCCGACGTCCCCGTGCTTCAGATCTCGATGCCAACCCTTGACCCGCAGGTTCTGTTCGGGATCGGGAGGCGCCTGGCGCCCCTCAGGGATCAGGGCGTACTCATCGTGGGAAGCGGATTCTCAACCCACAATCTCCGGGAGATGGACTGGCATGGTGGACCGGAGGGTCATCCTCCTTCATGGTCCGAAGAGTTCGACGACTGGCTCAACCGGAACCTCGCAGCCGGAGATGTCGATTCCCTTCTCGACTTCGAGGCTAAGGCACCGGCCGCTGCGCTGGCACATCCCAGGACAGAGCACTTCGCGCCCCTCTTCGTCTCACTCGGGGCGAGCGTGGGGTCCGGCCTCGACGTCGAGAACAAGGTCGAAGGTTTCTGGTTCGGTTTGTCCAAGCGGTCCGTCCAGTTCGTCTGACCCCCGGTCTGTCAGCGGCTGTCGACCCAGGCCAGTACCCGCCGCAACGCAGCCTGCAAGGTGCCATCACTGAGGGCACCTTCGATGCTCCCGTCGACGAACCGCTCGGACCGCAGTACGGCTGTTGTCATTCGGACCGCATCCTCTACCGGCGCCAGGTCCATACCGGTCCCGGCCCGATAGCGATGAACCCCGGACCACTCAGGCCAGGGGAAGACGACGATCAGGCCTGCTGCGGCGATCACATCGCGTAGCCGATTGACCTCCGGCCCGTACTCCGGCCAGGGAAGCGAAGCTGCGGACTTGACCCAGGTGCAGTAGCCGTCAGGCGGTAGACCCTCCACAGCGTCCAGCGCCGATCTCAACTCGTCCCATATCTGGGAGTCGGTCTGTGAGATGGAAGTGAGGATCGCCCCGTCGACATCGTGGGGTCCGCCCCCCACTTGATTCGTGTGGTCCATGCCCTCAGGCAGGGCTCGCCTGATCTGCCACGGGCTGTGGAACCCTGGGTTCTAGATCCCGCGTACCGGGCTGTGGAACCCTGGGTTCTAGATCCCGCGTACCGGGCTGTGGAACCCTGGG
>CAYNSP010000025.1:0-19056 GCA_964400035.1 uncultured Acidimicrobiaceae bacterium
TCTTCGCATTGCTGGGTCCGAACGGTGCGGGGAAGACCACCACCGTCGAGATTCTGGAAGGTCATCGCGAGGCCACTTCGGGTCAGGTCGAGGTGCTGGGTATGCACCCGATAGCCGGTGGACACGAGTTCCGGTCGCGGATCGGCATAGTCCTCCAGACCACGGCCATCGAACCCGAGCTCACCGTCTCAGAAGCCCTCGACATCTACGGGCAGATGTATCCACGACGGCGTCCGACGGGCGAATTGATCGAACTGGTGGGACTGGACGCCAAGTCCAATGCCCGAATCAAGACGCTCTCCGGTGGTCAACAGCGACGGCTCGAGCTCGCCCTGGGGCTCGTCGGCGACCCGGACCTGATCTTCCTCGACGAACCGACCACCGGCTTCGACCCGTCTGCCCGCCGACACGCCTGGACCACGATCGAGAATCTCGCCTCATTGGGGAAGACCATCCTGCTCACCACCCACTACATGGAGGAGTCCCAAAGACTGGCCGACCGTATCGCCATCATCTCCGGGGGACGGATCATCGCCGAAGGAACGCCTCAGAGCCTGGTCCAGGATTTCAAGACGGGCACTCTGATCCAGTTCCCGCTCCCCGACGGTATATCCGTGATCGACCTACCGATCACGCCGACCGAAGTCACCGATGGGGTGGTTGCGATCAGGACCGATGAGGCGACGTCGGCACTCCATCGTCTCACCGGTTGGGCGATGGACAGACAGATCGACCTCGATCACCTGACCGTCACCCGCCCCAGTCTCGAAGATGTCTACCTGGGATTGACCGAAGATGAGTGAACCGGCCTCAACACTCGCCCTGCTCTGGTCCCAGATCAGGTATCAGAACAAGATCTTCTGGAGAACTCCGGTCGCGGCGTTCTTCACCCTGGTGTTCCCCCTCATGTTCCTCCTCCTCTTCACCGCCATCTTCGGCAACGAACCGTTACCCGACGGCACCACCACCGCCCAGTGGTTTGCACCGAGTCTGGCGGTCTTTTCGGCGGTGTCTGCGTCGTATACCAATCTGGCGATCGGGACCGCCTACGCCCGTGACAACGGAATCCTGAAGCGGGTCCGTGGGACGCCCCTGCCACCCTGGATGTACATAGGCGGGCGAATCGGTTCCGCCACGTATATCGCCGCCCTGGCGGTGCTTGTGATGCTCGGGGTGGGAATCCTGCTCTATGGAGTCCGGGTTCCCGTCGGTGGCATTGTCCCGGCCGTCATCGCCTTCCTGGTGGGAGTCGCCTGCTTCTCGGCACTGGGTCTACTCGTCGCCGCTCTCGCACCGAGTGGGGATTCATCGCCGGCGATCACCAATGCCACCCTGCTCCCGCTGGCCTTCGTTTCCGACATCTTCATCCGGATCGAGCAACCGCCGGCATGGATGGAGGCCATCGGGAACTTCTTCCCTCTCAAACACTTCGTGATCGCCTTCCGGGACGCACTCAACCCCTTCATGGATCAACCCCAGTGGAACTGGGGTCATCTCGGATACATGATCGCCTGGGCGGTGGTGGCGGTGCTCCTCGCACTCCGGTTCTTTCGTTGGGACCCCAAAGAGAAGCGGACCAGACGGACGGACTGAACTCAGTCGCTGTCAGCGGTACCGATCGAAACGAATCCGCACTGGGTGCAGATCTGTCGTGAAATCCCCAGGGTTCCCGGAGCGGTCACGAACTCGTGCTCATGGGGGGCAGTAGACCGACTGAAGGCCCCCTTCACCGCACCGAGAATCCCGCGCTCCTTCTCCGGTGCTTTGGCCGAGGTCCTGGCCGCGGTTGCCGCCACCTTCTTGCCTTCAGGCTCGGGTTCGGGCTCGGGTGCGGGTTCCGGTTCGGGTAGCCGGTCCGGAGAAACTCCGGGCTCTGACGCGGGTACTTCATCCACGCCGGGGACTTCATCCACGCCGCGGGCCACATCGACGGCGGATGCGGTTTCGCCATCTTCGGACGATGCTCCCAGGGGCGGTGTCGCCGCCAGTTTCTGAAGTGGGGTCAGTGGGACCTCGGGCTCGGGTGAAGGTGCCGGCGCCGGTCGGGTAGCCGCCTCGGCCTCCAGTGTCCGACGCTCCGCATCACGCCGGGCTGCCAGCCTCTCCTCGGCGAGTCTCTGTGCCAGTGCGCGCTCCGCCTCGGCGGCCTCCGCCTGAAGCCGATCCATCTCACGACGTTGGGCCTCCCAACGCTCGGCTTCCTGCTTCTCGAGGGCCGCCCTTCGCGCCATCAGGGCCTCACGTCGTCTCAGATCGGCGGCTAGCCGCTCAACCTCCATCTTCTCCAACTGGAGACGGCTCTCCTCGATCCGCTCGATCTCCGCCCAGATCGCCTTCACATCGTCACCGTTCCGGGAGGCCTCGGCCTCGGCCGCTTTGAGTGTGCGCATCTCGTTCTTGAGCCGCTCCATCTCACGCTCGTACAGGGCGGCGCGCTCAGCTTCGGCACGGTCCGCCTCGACGCGCTCCGCCTCGAGCTTGGCCATTTCAGCCCGGAAGGCCTCGACCCGACGCTGATCCCGTGCGACCGCCTCCGCCTGGAGACGTTCAAAGCGCTTCCTCTCTGCCTCAAGAGCGGCAGCGATGGTGTCGTCGGCGACCAATGGCTCTTCCTGTCGGACCTCCGAAGCCTCATCCCTCCCGGCTACCACCGACTCGACAGGAGGTTCTTCTTCAAGCTCTGCCTCATTCGCCGCCGCTTCAGGCTCCTCGACGGGTGACTCTTTCACCGGTCGATTGGGTGGCGGCTTGGTTGGCGCGGCCGGAGGCTCTTCGCTGACCGCCCGCGGGGGTGGCGCCATTCGGCTGGCCCTGAGGTTGGCCTCCATCGCCTCCCTGAGCTCTTCGACCCTGGATACCTTCGTCCCGGATCGGGACTTTCTGACGGCCATGACGCGTTGCGGGCCCCGCATCGATTTGAGCTGTGCCCATACCGTGGCCATCTGCTCGACACCCCGGTAGGCAAAGTCGACCGGGTCGTCGGCCAGGAAGACGATCTCCTCTCCGGCGAGATCGAGGGCGAACGCCTTTGAGATCAGCCGTCGGGCACGGACGTCGTAGAGCGACCACCGACCGATCGATTCACCATCGAGCACGATCTCGATCTGTGTGTCCTCGACCAGAACGGTGGCGGGTATACCCGGGTGATCAACCTCGGGGATGCGCAATTCGCCGGCGAACTTCACCGATACGCCTTCATTTCGCCCACTCTTCCCGGAATTCGGTAGTAAACGATCCCACTACCCCGCTGTTTGTCAAGAGAGATATGCGTCTAGAGGCGGACATGAGCAAACCAGATTACGGTCACCCGAGGGCCCATCGATCCGGCCGACCGGCGGCCAGTACTTTCCGTTAGCACCGGTGGTGCCAGGATAGGCACCGATCTCACGTGGATATGAACGACCCCACTCCCCGGTGATCAGGTCCTCGGCTGTATGCGGAGCCATCACCAGTGGGTTGTCGTCGGCGTGCCACTCTCCCGAGCCGACCCGATCAGCCTCCTCACGGATGGCGACCATGGCGTCGATGAAGCGATCAAGTTCGGCCAGGCTTTCCGATTCGGTTGGTTCCACCATCAGCGTCCCGGGTACCGGGAAGGCCAAGGTCGGGGCATGGAACCCGAAGTCGGCAAGCCGTTTGGCGACATCCTCGGCGGTGACACCGGTTTCCTTGGTCAACGGTCGAAGGTCGAGGATGCACTCGTGGGCAACCCGTCCCCCTGCTCCGGTGTAGAGAACCGGGAAGTAGTCCCCGAGACGGTTGGCCAGATAGTTGGCGGACAGGATGGCCACTTGAGAGGCTCGCCGGAGGCCATCGGCACCCATCAGACGGATGTACGCGTACGGAATGGGAAGGATCCCGGCCGAACCGAACGGGGCGCCGGAGATGGGTCCGATCCCGGTCTCCGGTCCGGCCTCGGGCACCAGCGGATGGTTGGGCAGGAAAGGGGCCAGATGCGCCTTCACTCCCACCGGGCCCATACCGGGGCCACCTCCGCCGTGAGGGATGGTGAAGGTCTTGTGCAGGTTCAGATGGCCGCAGTCCGCCCCGAAGTCGCCGGGACGGGCCAGACCAACCATCGCATTGAGGTTGGCACCGTCGACGTAGACCTGACCGCCGTTCTCGTGGATGATCTCAGCGAGACGTCGGATCCCCGGTTCGAAGACACCGTGGGTGGAGGGGTAGGTCACCATCACTGCGGCGAGCCGGTCACGATGCTCCACCGCCTTGGCTTCGAGATCGGCCAGGTCGACATTCCCCTGGCTGTCGGTCGCCACGACGACCACCTCCATACCGGCCATCACGGCAGAAGCGGCATTGGTCCCATGCGCCGATGCCGGGATGAGACAGACCGTCCGCTTCTCGTCCCCGCGCGAGCGGTGGTAGGCGGCAATGGCGAGAAGTCCCGCCAACTCCCCCTGTGAACCGGCGTTTGGTTGCAGGGTGACCCGGTCGTAGCCGGTGATTGCGGCCAGATAGCGTTCCAGGCCTCCGATCAGTTCCATGTATCCGGCGGCCTGGTCGATCGGGGCATACGGGTGAAGACCGGCGAACTCCCGCCAGGTCATCGGGGTCATCTCGGTCGTGGCGTTCAGTTTCATGGTGCAGGACCCGAGCGGGATCATGGTCCGATCGAGGGCCAGGTCCTTGTCAGCCAGTCGGCGCAGATACCGGAGCATCTCGTGCTCGGAGTGGTACCGGTGGAATACGGGGTGAGTGAGGTATTCGGAGGTGCGCCGGAGAGATTCCGGGACCCCGCTCCTCTCCCCCGACCCCGACCCTCCGAAGATCTCGAGGATCCGGTCGACCAGTTCGTCGTCACAGGTCTCATCGAGTGAGATCCGAACATGATCGGCGTCGACCTTGCCCAGATTGATCCCACGGGCCAGGGCGCGTTCGAGGATGGTGTCAGCCTCACCGGGCACCGCTACCACGACAGTGTCGAACCAGCCGTCGTTGACGACAGGTAGGGCCGAAGCGAGACGTCCGGTCAGACGATGAACCTCCGATGCGATCGTCTTCAGCCCGTCCGGACCGTGCCAGCAGGCGTACAGCCCGGCGACAACAGCGAGCAGGACCTGTGCCGTGCATACATTCGATGTGGCCTTCTCACGACGGATGTGCTGTTCCCGGGTCTGGAGAGCAAGGCGGTAGGCCATGCGCCCCGCCCGATCCTTGGACACTCCCACGAGCCGGCCGGGCAGGGCGCGGACATCCTTCTCGCGACATGCGATGAAACCGGCATGGGGCCCGCCAAACCCCATGGGCACACCGAACCGCTGGGCGGACCCGACGGCGATGTCGGCACCGAGTTCACCGGGAGGTGTGAGGATGGTCATGGCGAGAAGGTCAGTGGTCATCACCACCACCGCGCCGGCGTCCTTGAACCGGGAGATCAACCCGCGATGGTCCCGGACTTCACCCGAACTGCCCGGGTAGGCGAGAAGCACACCGAAGGACTCCTCCGGGTCGGATTCCCCGTCGAGGAGGCTGACTTCGATCCCCACAGCTTCGGCCCGGGTCTTGACCACCGCGATAGTGGCGGGTTGACAGTCCGGGTCTACATAGAAGAGGTTCCGATCGCCCTTGTAGAGACGGTGTGCCATGGACATGGCCTCGGCGGCAGCGGTCGGCTCGTCCAGGAGTGAGGCATTGGCGATCTCCAGGCCGCTCAGGTCGGCGACCATGGTCTGGAAGTTGAGCAGGGCCTCAAGGCGGCCCTGTGAGATCTCAGGCTGATACGGGGTGTAGGCGGTGTACCAGGCCGGATTCTCGAGGACATTGCGGAGGATCACGCCCGGAGTGTGGGTGTCGTGGAATCCGAGCCCGATCAGAGAGCGGTTGATTGTGTTCTTCCCGGCGAGCTGTTCCATGTGGGACAGCAATTCGGGTTCGCTCATCGGCTCCGGCAGGTCGAGCTCGGTGTTGAGGATGGACGCCGGAACCGTTGATTCCACCAGGTCCTCGAGGGATGTCGCCCCCACTATCGCCAGCATCTTGTCGATGTCGGCCGGATCCGGGCCGATATGACGATCGACAAACTTGTAGTGGCCGGGCATCGGGTCTCCTCGTCTCTGTGACCCTTCCCCGCTGTCGTCAACTCCAGCGATGCCTCAGCCGTGCGGTCCGCTTCGCCTGAGAGTTTCCGGGAAGGTGTTGCCCCTTCGGCGCCTCCTAGGAGGCTCTCCCGACGGCTTCATCAGCGGTGCCATTGTACCAACCGTGGTTTGTAGCCCCGACCCGGCTACACGTTGAAACGGAACTCGACCACGTCGTTGGGTTTCATCACGTACCCCTTGCCCTCGGAGCGGACCAAACCTGCGGACCTGGCGGCGTTCCAGGACCCCGCCTCGACCAGACGGTCGAAGTCGACGACCTCGGCTGCGATGAAACCTTTCTCGAAGTCGGTGTGTATCTCCCCGGCCGCCTCAGGGGCCGTCGCCCCCGCCCTTATGGTCCATGCCCGGGTCTCCTTCGGACCGGCAGTGAGATAACTCTGAAGACCGAGGGTGCGATAGGCGGCCCGGATGACGAGATTGAGACCCGGCTCTTCGATTCCAAGGGCGGCGAGCATCTCGAACCTCTCATCCGGCTCCATCGCGGCCAGGTCAGCCTCCATCTGAGCATCGAGGAAGAGGGCCTCTGCGGGTGCGACCAGCTCCTCGAGTCGGGCACGCGCCTCGGGATCTTCGAGAAGGGCAGGGTCGGAGTTGAACACATAGATGATCGGTTTGGCGGTGAGGAGGTGCAGGTCGGCGAACTCGGCGGAGCGGGCCATGAGGTCGGGGCGTTTACTGATCATGGTCCCGGAGGCGACCGTGTCCCTGAGGTCCTTGAGGAGCGCCACCCGGTTCTCGAGGCTGCGATCGACCGTTGCCTCACGTTCCAGACGGGGCAACCTGCGGTCGATGGTCTCCAGATCGGCAAGGGCGAGTTCGGTCTCGATGGTTGCGATATCGCGGGCCGGATCGACCACCTCATCGACATGAGTGACGCTCGAAGACTGAAAGGCCCTCACCACATGACAGATAGCCGAAACATCCCGGATGTTGCCGAGGAACTGGTTCCCCAGACCCTCCCCCTCGCTGGCCCCTTTCACCAGTCCGGCAATGTCGACGAACCGCACCGTTGCCGGAGTCACCTTTGCCGACCCGAACATCTCCGCCAGCACGTCGAGACGAGGGTCGGGGATAGGAACCACACCGATATTGGGTTCGATGGTCGCAAACGGGTAGTTAGCGGCCAGGGCTCCGGCACTGGTTAGAGCGTTGAAGAGAGTGGACTTGCCCACGTTGGGGAGTCCGACGATGCCGATGGAGAGACTCATTCGGCGACCGAGATTAGGGAGGGGCGACGACCTACCTGGCTACCGTTCGGGGCATGCGGAAACTGGCGGTCATAGGTGCCGGCTCCTGGGGCACGACGGTTGCCATGCTCGCCGCGGAACGGACGCCCACCACACTCTGGGCGCGTCGCCCCGAACTGGCCGCGGAGATCTCCCGCACCCGACGTAACACCCAGTACCTCCCCAACTGTGAACTGCCCGACCTGCTCACCGCGACCGCCTCGCTCGACGAGGCCGTGTCCGGGGCCGAGGTGGTAGTGGTCGCCGTCCCATCCCACGGTTTCCGATCGATCTACGCCTCGATCGCACCATCAGTCGCGTCCTCGACCCCCGTCATCTCGCTCACGAAGGGGATCGAGCAGGACACCCTCGCCACGATGACCAGGGTGATCCTGGAGGAGTCTCCGGATCATGATCCGACCCTGGTCGGCGTCCTCACCGGACCCAACCTGGCCGCCGAGGTGGCTGCAGGTCAGCCGACCGCCTCGGTAGTGGCCATGGCCGGCAGCGACGCCGCCCGCGCCGTGCAGCAATCCCTGATGGGACCCACCTTCAGGGTCTACACCAACGACGATGTCACCGGTTGTGAACTCGGCGGCGCGCTCAAGAACGTGATGGCCATCGCCGCCGGGATGTCCGACGGTCTCGGCTTCGGGGACAACACCCGCGCCACCCTCATCACCAGGGCCCTCCATGAGTTGACCAGACTCGGGACCAGCCTCGGTGGCCGACCGGCCACCTTCGCCGGTTTGGCCGGGATGGGAGACCTGATCGCCACATGCATCTCTCCGCGAAGCCGCAACCATCAGGTCGGCTTCCATCTGGCAAGAGGTCGGACGCTCGAGGAGATCGTCTCCGAGATGCGGATGGTCGCCGAGGGCATCAAGACCACCACATCCGTCCTCGGCCTGGCTGCTCGGGCGGGGGTCGAGATGCCGATCGCCGAGCACGTCTCGATGGTGCTCAACGACGGCGTCCAACCCCGTGATGCGGTGCTCAGTCTGATGACCCGTCAGGCGAAGGCAGAAATCTGAGAAATCCGGACTAATCCTGACTCCGACGCGGTTCATGCTTTCCTGATGAAAGGGATCACCTGATGTCTGCCAACCGCGTGCTGACGACCTCCCGAGGCACCAATCTGGAAGCGTTCTCAACCACTGACTGGCTATTCCTTGGCACCCTTGGATTGATCTGGGGGTCGTCGTTCCTCTTCATGGCGATCGGCCTCGACTCGTTCCATCCGGGTCTGGTCAGCTTCATCAGGGTGCTCGTGGCTGCCCTGTTCTTCTTCTCCCTGCCCGGTGTGCGCAGCACCAGAATCGACCGCGGCGATTGGCCGCGGCTGATCGTTCTCAGCATCACTTGGGTGGCGATACCGTTCACCCTGTTCCCCATCGCCCAGCAATGGATCAGCAGCGGGACTGCCGGAATGCTCAACGGCTCGACCCCGATATTCGCCGCCATCATCGCCAGCATCCTCCTCCGACGGATGCCGGGGAGACTGCAGACCGTCGGTCTCCTCGTGGGACTCGCAGGTGTCCTCCTGATCACCTATCCGGCGGCCCAGGACAGCTCGAACCAGCTTGGTGGTGTCCTCCTCGCCCTGTTGGCGTCCGCCCTGTATGGCGTCGCCATCAACCTCGCCGTCCCCGCCCTGCAGAAGTACGGGTCGCTCCCGGTCATGGGTCGGATGATGTGGATCAGTGCACCTCTGGTGGCACCATTCGGCATCTACGCCCTGGGTCGATCCGGCTTCTCGGCGCCCTCCCTTATCGCCACCATGGCTGTCGGTCTGCTCGGCACCGGTCTTGCCTTCATCCTGGCCGGAAAGCTGGCGAGCCGGGTGGGCTCCACCAGATCATCTTTCACTGCATACTTGATCCCGGTAGTGGCCCTGATACTCGGGTGGCTGGTCCGCGATGAGGTCATCGCCCCGCTATCCATCCTTGGAATCGCCCTTGTCCTGTCCGGTGCCTTCCTCGCCTCCCGCAAGGAGACGTGACAGGGGCCCGAACCGCTAAAGGCCATTGCTGTGCCACCATCCCCGGATGGGTCTGATCGTCTTTCCCTTCAAACACGAAGACCTGGATGTCATCGGCGCGAACCTGGCTCTGGCAGCCGGGCATCCGGCGGTGCACGAGGTCTGGGCGGTGGCGGCCGCTGAGGGCACCACGATGGATCGGGTGGCGGAGCTGACCCGGCAGATCGATGGTGCCCCGATCCGGGTGTTCCCCCAGGAACGGCTGGGCAACCTCCGGCCCGGCAAAGGTGACGGGATGAACACCGCACTCCGGAACGCTGCGGAGCGAGGGTTCGACAGGGTTCACTTCTACGACGCAGACATCACCAATTTCGGTGGTCATTGGATCGAGGGTGCTGAGGCGGCTGCAGACCGTGGCTACCACATCGTGCGACACCGTTTCCCGCGGGCGGCGACCGACGCAATGATCACCTGGATGATCACCCGACCCCTGCTCGCAATCTTCTTTCCCGGCACGGCACTACCGAGAATCGGCCAGCCTCTGGGTGGGGCGATGCTGCTCAGCCAACAGGCGGTGGAAGCGCTGGCCAACGATCCCCTGGTGGTCGGTCGTTCCGATTGGGGCATCGACACGATCATCACCTTTGCCAGCCTGGCTACCGGGCTACCGGTCTACGAGCATCACCTGGCCGATGGAAAGCGTCACGCCCTATATGGATCACTCGGCGAGATCCGGACGATGCTGGTCGAGTGTCTCGACGCTGCGATAACCCTGGAGGATCGCCCCACCCCGAACGGCTGGTTCGACCGCGACCCCGACGCTCCGGTACCGGCCGACCTGAAACGGGTCACGGGTTTCGACATGGACCGAACCGTTCCCCTGCTCACCGAAGGTTGGACCGAGGCCGAACTGGCCCTGGTGAACGGATTGCCCGCCGATACCGCCGCCCGGGTACGAGCAAACGTGACCGCTCCGGAGTACGACTTCATGGATGCCGCGGTCTGGGGCGAGGTGTTGGGTCATCTCGTCTCCGGGTTCCGGCTCGGAGACCCCGCCTGGGAGAGCCTCGCATTCAGGTTGTGGGTGATGCGGGTCCTGGCGTATGCAACCGGCCCGGCAACAGAAGGCTATGACCGGGCCATCTCCTATCTCGAGGAAACGGTCGGGGCGTACGAGAGGGGCTAGAGCTGGGACAGCTCAACCATCGGGACCCCATCGGACCGCGCCCACCGGATGACCGACTCTTCCTGACTGAACAACACCACCTGATGGTCCGTACTCACCTCACGGATCACGCTGAGGAGTGCCTCGGTGCGGACGGCGTCGGCGTGGACCGTGGTGTCATCGAGGAGGAGGGGACATCGGATCCCTGCCGGTGTCAGGATCTCCGCCATCGCCACCCGGAGCAGCAGGTAAACCTGCTCGGCGGTCCCATGGGATAGCTGGTCGGCGGACCGCCACTGACCTGAGCTGTCTTTCACCTCTACTTCGAGGGTCTCGGGGTTGACCATGACCTCCGAGTACCGCCCTCCGGTCACCTTGGCGAGCCTGTCACTGATCCCCTCCCTGAGTCTGGGGGCAATGTCACGGTGGACCTTCTCCTGGGCCCGCTGGAGGATGTCGGATGCGGTGGTCAGGACATCCGCCATTGACTCGACACGCTCTCGGACGCGGAGTGCGGTCTCGTACTCCTCCTCGGCGTCGGCAACGCTCAGATACGACTCCTGACGAACACTCAGCTCCCTTTCCAAAGCCACTACCTGCCGGTTCAGCTGCTCCGCCTGCTCCTTGAGGGCCCTGACCGTGGTCTCCGGGTCGTCCCCCGGATCGCTGGCGGCGATGAGGCCCGTATCGACTCCGGCCGCCAGCTCTTCGGCGCGGACTCTCGCCCTCTCCAGCTCGGCCGACATGTCCTCGAGTGTCCGGCCTGAAAGCAGGACCTCGAGACGGGTCCATTCGCTACGCGCCCGGTCCATGGATGCGACCTGGTGTCGCATCGTGGTCTGCCAGTCCTCGAGAAAGGCCACCATCCCGGTCTCGTCGATCACCTGACCACCGACCGATTCGACAGCATCTTTCAGCCCGGCCCGCGCCGCCTCGGCACGCTCCTGTGCTTGCCGGAAGTCGTCCTCCGCCCGTTGCCGGTCGGCCAACGCCTGCATCAGAGCCGACCGCCGGGCGGCCTCGAGAGCGATTCTCGACCGCTCCCGGCACTCGCTCTCATACCGTGTGTACGACTCTTCAATACCGTCTTCGTCGAGGTCCCCTCCGACTTCGACTCCACGTGCCTCCAGAGCGGTCACCAGTCGGACCATCGCGTCGACCCGGGACGCCGCCAGACCGGCCTCCTTCTCCTCCCAAATTGCACGACCGCGGGCGGTCACCGCAGCGACCTGCTCCGCCACAACATGGTGGAGGCCGACCCTCTGACTTCTGACGACGGCCGCCCAGCCTGCGAGAAGGCCAAGAGCCAGGGCGGCAATACCGACGAGGGCTTTCCCGTTCGCCAGCGCCCACGCCCCTCCGAGGAGGAGGGCTGCTGCAGCCCCCAGGATCAGTGGCAGGCCCGGGTGCGGGCTCCGGTCGTCATCCGGAACTTCGGGTACCGCACCGATGGGCCCAGGAGCTTCGGCGAGATGGGCGATGTGACGTTCCCGGGCAATCCCGAGACTCCGGTGGGCGGCCCTGACTTCAGGGTCTACCTCGGTGTCACCCAAGGGCGGCTCCGGGGTCCCGGCCAGGTCGGCTTCGAGTTCGGCCACACCACGACCGGACAGCGGAGCCGGAGTTGGTCTGTTCCTCCACTCCTGGAGTGCGATGGCCACCTTTTCCCTGAGCTCTGCCTCGTCGTCGCTTGGCCGCGGTGGTTCGGGGTGTCGGGCGGCAAGGTCACGGGCCTCGGTCAGGACATTCTCGAGATGCTCGAGATCGGACAGGGCGAGTCTTGCTTCAGCGGCCGCTGCGGAGTCCGAAAGGGACCGAGCCCGTGTCCGGACCTCGTCCAGCTCCTCCAGCTTCGCTTGCCATTCGAGATGGTCCTTCCGGGCCTTCTCCAACTGGCGTTCGGCCTCACGCACCCGGTCGAGGGACTCCTTGAGAGGGCGTTTCGAGTTTGCTACCTCACGCCCCACGTGTTCCCTCAGGTATTCCTCGATGATGCTGATGGCCCTCGATGCGGTCTCGTCGGCCCCGAAACTCGCCGCCGCCCGTTGCAGGTAGTCCTGCAACGCCCCGGCACTACCGGTCACCCCGAGGATGTCGGCCTGACGGATGGTGGCGACCGCCCTGAAGGCGTCGCGATCGAGACCCAGCCACACCGATCCGTCCGGGGAAGCGTTCCGAATGGTGATCTCGTCGGTAACGGGGGTCCCCATGTCGATGTCCTTCGCCCAGGACTGGATCTGGTCGGCGAGATCGTGATGGATCTCGATATTGCGTTTGTCGGGCAATACCAGTCGGGCGGACACCCTCCACTCGTCCCCGTCCCAGGGTCGTCGCTTCCGGGCGAAGGCGATCTCCTCCTTGGTGCCCCGCCCCCTGCGGCTTCGAACCCCACATAGGGCGGCATAGATGGCGTCATGCCAGGTCGACTTGCCCGACTCGTTGGGTCCGACCACCACGGTCAGATTCGGGGACAGTTCGAGCTCCTCGCCCCGGAACGGCCCGAAGGCATGTGCGGTGACCTTCTTGATCCACATCAGAGCACCGCCAGGTCTTTCCGACCGTCGAGTGCGCGGAGTCCGGTCACCAGGACCCGTCGCTCCTTGTCGGGATCGAATCCCGCCCGGAGGACCTCACGCACGAACTCGCCCTGGACCGTGTCGAGGGTCCGGAGATATTCGATGTTGTAGTCCCAGTCGATTTCCCCTACCCGGAGCTCGACCGTCTCGCAGTGGGGCCCAACACCTTCCAGCTCCGCCGCGGTCACCGAAACCTCGGAGGCAACGGTGCCACGGACCGTGACCCGGACCATTCCGGAGTGTGGTGACAGTGCCTCCTCGACACGCTCCCGGACCTCGTCACGGGTCTGCGAGCCGGTCACATCGACGGTGACGTCGGCGACCTGCGTCTGATTGACGGGGATCACCGTCCGGGCGATCACCCCCGATGCGGAAAGTTCCACAAGGACCGCACCCCTCTCCCCCGTCTCCCCGAAGGTCAGTGGCTCAGGGTTACCCGGATAGGTGTGCCATTCGCCTTGCCTGGGTGAGTGGAGGTGACCCACCAGGGCATGAGAAAACCCGGCTTCGGGGATCTGAGCCGCATCGAACGGGGCGTGCGGATCTTTGCCTTCTTCCAGCTGGAATCGGGCGCGGTCGGATCCGTGGAAGAGGGCGATGTTCATGTCATCGCTTCCGTCGGTCTTGAAACCGTTGTCGAAGAATCCCGGGGTTCCGCGCTTCCGGTCGTGGGCGGCCCCCCAGATCGACAAGCCGCCGGTGAGGGGGAAGCGTTCGAAGCCGGTGCCGGTGAACACGTGAACGTTGGGGCTCCAACCGGTCCGGGCGTAGACGCTCCGTGACCCGTACCAGTCGTGGTTACCGGGTGCCAGTAAGACGGGGATGTTGCCAAGCCGGGCGAATTCTTTGCGAAGGAGCGCCGGTGTGTCAGGGGACACCAGCTCGTGCTCGTAGAGGTCGCCACCGGAGCAGACGGCGTCGACCTCATGGTCGAGGGCGACATCCACGATCTTCTTCAGCGTGGCGACGAGTGCCCTCCGACGGGCCCTTCCGATCTCCGCCGATGCCCAGCGGAAGGGGGTGTCGAGATGCAGGTCCGCAAACAGCAGGATCTTCATCAGTTCCTCTTCCTCATACCGGGCAGAGTAAAGGTGGGGGGTGACAGATTCGCGGAAGGTCCGCCAATCCTCGATGCGAGCAGACCACCATGGCCCCATGGGATTGTGGATCGTCGTCCTCTCCGGGGTGATCGGTGGTGTCGCCGGGGCACTGCAGTCGCAGTTCCTCGGTGAAATGCAGGACCGTGTCGGCACGCTCAGCTCGACGTTCATCACCTACGGAGGCGGTGGCCTGGCGGTCGGGTTGCTCATGGCAGTGTTTGGTGGGGGCAGGTGGGCCGAACTGAAGGAGATCCCATGGTGGGCGTTCTCCGCCGGGGTGCTGGGGTTAGTGGTGGTGGCGACCCTTGGTATCACCGTCTCCCGTCTCGGGCTCGGTGCAGGGATCACCCTGTTCACGGGTTCGACTCTCGTGGCAGGAGCGCTCATCGATCATCTCGGATGGCTCGGGAAGCAGAACACTCTCGACCCGAGACGGCTAGCCGGCATCCTCATCGTGATCGCCGGAACATGGCTGGTCGTCGGCGGTGCGCAGACCGACGGCTGACTCAGGATTCGGCCAGCGGGGATCGTCCCCAGATCCCGTGCGGGTCGAGCAGGTTCTTGATGGCACCAGCCAATTGGCGCTCGGCCGCCGGGACATACCTCAGGTAGTAGTCGGCATTGTGGGGACCGAGACCGTGTTCGGCGCTGAAGGTCCCGCCCAGTTCGTTGACGACGATGTCATAGACCCGGGCCCGTGCCACTGAGACATCGTCAGGTAGGACGCCGTCACGATAGATGACCTGGAGGTGGGTGCCACCATCCCCCCAATGACCGAACTGGCTGACTGCCGGAGCATCCGGATCACCCTCGAAAGCGGCCACGACACGGTCATGGAGTTCGGGAAGTTGGGCGCGGGGCACCGCCACGTCGAACCGGAGGGTCGCACCCGAAGATCGGATCCCTTCGGTGAGGGAGTGACGGATCCGCCAGAAATCGGACGGTGGACCGAAGACCGCTTCATCGACCGAGGGCATCGCATCGATGGCCCCGGCGAGGAGGTCGGTGAGTTCCGACCCCCCAACATCGGACAACTCGACCAGCACGAAAGCCCCGTAATCGAGCGAGGACAACGGTCTCGGGAGATCGGGGAGATTGGTGGTGGCGATCCTCATTGCCTCGCCACTGATCATTTCGAAGGCGGAAAGCGCTCGCCCGGCCACCCTCTCCAGGACGTCGAGACAGGGAAGAACCTGGTGGTGTGTATCGAGTCCGAGAAGTGCTACCACGATTTGGGTGGGTCGAACCGACAACCGGAGCGATATCCGTGAGATCACTCCGAGTGCCCCGTACGAACCGACAAAGAGACGCCCGATGTTGAGCCGGGAGTTGTCCTTCTCCAGCATCGTGGCCCGTCCGACGGTCGATCCGACCCGATCAGCGAGGACTGCCTCGACCCCGAGAACATTGCGCGAGACGTCCCCGTAGCGGATCGTCCTCGCCCCGCCCGCGTTGGTGGAGACGAGACCTCCGACACTCGGGTTGGAACCAACCTCGACAGGGAAAAACAGCCCTTCGGCGGTCAGGACCCGATTGAGATCGTCCAGGGTCACACCCGGTTCCACCATTACCGCCCGATCCCTCGGGGACAGGTCGATGACCCGATCGAGCCGGTTCAGGCGGAGGACACCCTGGGTCCCTGATGCATCGGGTGTCGAGGCTCCCACCAATCCGCTGTTTGCACCCTGGATGACCAGCCGTTCCCGATTCGCATAGGCCCAGGCGGCGACCGAGCTCAGTTCGGCGTGGTCGCCGGGCTCCACCGCATACGCTGCCTTCCCCGGGCTGCCACGCTCAGGAATCCCGAAGCCGGCGAGGACCGACGGGTCGTCGATGACCCGACCGCGCACGATGGAAGGTCTGAGCAGCTCCAGGTGGGACATGTGTCCATGTTCGCATCTCCCCCGCACCTAACCTCGGCTGATGGACAACCTCTCCACATCCTTTGGAAAGGCTGTGGGGGCCTACGACCGGGGGCGTCCCGGCTATCCCGCCGAGGCGGTCGCCTGGCTTCTCGAGACGATCGATCGCCCGGCCCGAATCCTCGACGTCGGAGCTGGAACCGGGAAACTGACACGGGTGCTAGTGGATGCAGGACATGAGGTCGTGGCACTCGACCCCGACCCGGTGATGTTGGAGGCGCTCAAAGAGTCCCTACCTGGAGTGACCACCGTTATTGGGCGGGCCGAGGAAATCCCGCTTGATGACCGCTTCGATGCCGCCGTCTCGGGGCAGGCCTGGCACTGGGTCGAACCGGTGGCCGCGTCGCGTGAGGTGGGTCGGGTGGTGAGACCTGGTGGTGTACTCGGACTGATTTGGAACACCCGAGACACCTCAGTCGGATGGGTGGCCAGGCTGTCGGAGATCATGCACCACAGCCGGGCCGAGACCTATATCGACAACGATGAATTGGCGGTGCACCACCCGTTCGAGCCACCGCATAAGGCGACCTTCCGTTGGTCCCGACAGATGACCCGGAATGCCATCTTCGACATGGTGCACTCACGCTCCTATGTGATCACCGCCCCAACCGACGTACGCGAGCAGATCGATTCCCGGATCACAGACCTACTCGACGAACACGGTGTCGATGGTGATCGAACCATCGAACTGCCCTACGTCACCAGCGCCTTCCGATCGCTTCGTTCCGGCTGACCGCTACTCGACCGGATTCCCATCGGCGTCGACATCCCAAAACCTGACCCGATCCCAACCGGTATCACATCAGTATCACTCCTGCCCCTGACAGATTTCGGTTTAGGGTCACACCGTGCGCAGAAACACACTCGGCAAATACGGCTATTGGGGTCGTCACACCGCCATAGACGGTGACATGGCGGCCCGGCTGGAAGGGTTCGGCTACGAAGCAATCTGGATCGGTGGATCCCCACCTGACGACATGGCGGTGGCCGAGGCAGTACTGGAAGCCACCGATCGGGTCATGGTCGCCACGGGTGTTGTGAATATCTGGCGAAGCGACCCCGCCGCCCTCGCCGCCTCATACCATCGGCTCGAGGCCGCCCATCCCGGCAGGTTCATTCTCGGAATCGGTGTCGGCCACCCCGAGAGTGTCGACAACTGGTCGCCACGACCGATCGAAGCAATGGAACTCTTCCTCGATCGCCTTGACGACGAGGGCGTCCCCCAGGACCGGCGTCTCCTCGCCGCCCTCGGTCCGAAGATGCTCGAACTGTCGGTGCGAAGGAGCCTCGGCGCCCACCCTTACATGACGACCGCGAGTCACACCCGCTCCGCCAGGGAGATCATCGGTCCCGCTGCGCTGCTGGCACCCGAGCAAAGGGTTGTGGTCGAGACCGATGCAGAGACTGCGAGAGCGGTAGCCCGACCATTCGTATCGAGGTACCTGAACCTCACCAATTACCGGAAGAACCTGATTTCGACCGGGTTCCACGAGTCTGATCTGGAACGAGAGGCAGATCAGGCGATCGACGCTCTCGCCCCATTTGGCGAGCCAGCCGATCTGGTCGCTGCGATCAACTCACATCACGAGGCTGGAGCCGACCATGTCTGCGTGCAGGTCCTGGATTCGACGCTCGAAGCCCATCGGGAAATCACCCTGGCGCTCGGGATCGGCAACTAGCTGGCGCTAGGAAGCCGCCCGAACCCCGTCGTCCTCGATGAGCTGGGTGCGACACAACTCGGCGTAGAGACCGTTGGCCCGGAGGAGCTCACGATGGGTTCCCCGCTCTACGATCCGGCCGCTCTCGACAACCAGTATCTGGTCGGCACTGCGGACCGTCGCCAGTCGATGGGCGATGACCACCGCGGTCCGACCCACCATGGCGTCGGAGAGTGCATCCTGGACCGCCGCCTCAGACTCGGAGTCGAGATGTGCGGTGGCCTCGTCCAGCACGACCACCCGGGGATCCTTGAGGAGCAAACGGGCAATTGCGAGACGCTGCTTCTCCCCACCGGAAAGGCGATAGCCATGATCACCCACGACCGTGTCCAGACCGTCGCTGAGACGCTCCACCAGAGGCCAGATCCGTGCGGCGCGGAGCGCCTCAACCATCTCGGCCTCGGAGGCATCCGGGCGGGCGTAGGCCAGATTGGCACGGAGGGTGTCGTGAAACAGATGTGCGTCCTGGGACACCACACCCACCGCCGACCCGAGCGAGGAGAGACGTAGATCCCGCACATCCACGCCTCCGAGACGCACCGCACCCTCGGTCACGTCATAGAGCCTTGAGATGAGACCGGCGATGGTCGTCTTCCCGGCACCGGACGGACCGACCAGGGCCACCATCTCTCCGGGTGCTACCTGAAAGCTGATGTCGTGGAGGACCGGATCGCCGGTCTCAGCTGAAAGCCGTTTCACCGACTCCAACGAGGCCAGCGAAACCTCCGACGGTGCCGGGTAGGTGAATCCCACACCTTCGAAAGTCAGGTCGAGCGGCCCCTCGGGTAGATCGACGGGATCCGCGGGATCGGTGATGGACGGCTCCAGATCGAGCACCTCGAGGACACGTTCGAAACTGACCAGCGTGGTCAACACGTCGACCTGAACGTTGGAGAGCTGGGTGAGCGGACCGTAGAGACGGTTGAGATAGGCACCCAGGGCCACCAGGGTACCCAGGCCAATCGTGCCTGCGATCACCATGTATCCACCCAATCCGTACACGAAGGCGGTGGCCAAAGCGGCCACCACACCCAGGGTCGACATGAGGACCCGGGAGTACATCGAGGACCGGATACCGATGTCCCGCACCCTTCCGGCGCGGTTCGAGAAAACCTCCGCTTCATCCTCAGGCCGCCCGAATAGCTTGACCAACAGAGCTCCGGCAACGTTGAAGCGGTCGGTCATGGTCTGCCCCATCGCTGCGTTCAACTCGTACCTCTCCCCGGTGATCGCGTCCAGTCGTTTGCGC
>CAYNSP010000026.1:0-18438 GCA_964400035.1 uncultured Acidimicrobiaceae bacterium
CTCCGAGGAAGGCTCCCACCGATCCTCCATCCCCGAACGTCCAGAGACCGTCGATGTTGTCGATTCCCGGAATCAGCATTGCGATCAACGGGGTGAACACGTTGGTCGTGAACGCGGTGACTACCGCGGTGAACGCCGCACCCATTACGAAACCAACGGCGATGTCCATCAGGTTGCCCTGCGCAATGAAGGCCTTGAACTCTTTGATCATCTCACTCACCTCTCGACCGGGAATGGCACCTTACCCCGATCGCAATTAGGAATATCAACGAAAACCACGGGTATTTCCGGCAGAGGAAGAGTCCGGGACGATACGCTTCCGCTCGATCCGGTTAAGGAGAGACCGGACGGACGAGGAGAAATGATGACTTCAGATTCGAATCCCCCGGAGATGCCGGGAACCCCCGAAGAGGGTTCGGCGATGGAGAACGCAATGGCTGACGCCAAGGCGGCCTTTGAGAACGCCGGATTCTCGACACCCCAGGGCATGGTCGCACTAGGAGGCCTCATCCTGATCGTGGGATGGTTGATCTTCGACTTCTTCATGAACGAGTTCGGGCCGTATGACATCGCATTGGTCATGGCGATCGTTGCGGTCCTGCATTTCTTCGGTATGGCCTCCATCCTGGAGAAGTTCGCCTCGAAGGCGGCCGTCATGCGGGCTCTCGGATACGGGATCGCCATCTTCGGACTCCTCGACCTGATATGGGTGCTGCGGTATGCGAGCAGCTACAACCAAGCCGGTGAGATCATCGGTGCGATCGTCATCATCGGTGGCGCCCTGGTGACCTACCTCGGGGCCCGGGCGATCAAAGTCTGATCACAACACACCTCGTGGTGGTGACATCCCGGGTCGACTAGCTTGATCCTGTGGAATCCGCGGATCTGATCGACACCATAAGGGAGTCGATCATCGGTGCTGACACCGGGATCGTCACGCCCTTCGGGGTTCGTCGTGTCGTCTATGCCGACTACACGGCTTCAGGTCGTTCGGTCGGGTTCATCGAAGACTTCATCCGTGATCGTGTGCTGCCCCTATACGCCAATACGCACACCGAGACTTCAGGGACTGGCTGGCAGACCACCCGGTTCCGGGAAGAAGCACGGTCCATCATCCGCCGGTGCGTCGGTGGGACACCCGAGCAGCATGCGGTCATCTTCGCCGGATCAGGTTCCACCGGTGCGATCGACCGTCTCATCACCATTCTGGGACTCCGTCTCCCGCATCATCTGACCTCGCGCTACGGGCTTCTCGAACTGATCCCCCCTGAGGAGAGACCGGTCATATTCGTCGGCCCCTTCGAACACCACTCCAACGAAGTCGCTTGGAGGGAGACCATCGCCGACGTGATCGAGATCAACGAGGACGAGGACGGACACATCGATCTCGATGACCTGGAGCGACGACTCGCCGAGTATCAGGCAAGGCCGCTCAAGATCGGCAGCTTCTCGGCAGCGTCGAATGTCACCGGAATCATCTCCGACACCTCGGCGATCTCACGTCTGCTTCACGCCCACGGAGCACTGTCCTTCTGGGACTTCGCCGCCGCCGCCCCGTATGTAGACATCGAGATGCGATCACCAGAGGTCAACGGCCTCGACTACAAGGACGCCATCGTCATCTCTCCTCACAAGCTGATCGGCGGCCCCGGTACGCCCGGGGTCCTGGTCGTACGCAAGGGATTGTTGGATAACCCGGTGCCAGCCGTGCCCGGCGGTGGGACCGTGAAGTACGTGAGTCCTGAGCGACACCGTTACGTGGATGACAAAGAGCATCGCGAGGAGGGCGGAACGCCGGCGATCGTCGAGTCGATCCGCGCCGGTCTCGTCTTCGCCCTCAAGGAACAGGTGGGTGTCGACACCATCCGCAAGCTCGAGCACCAGTGGATCCGCAGAGCGATCGACTCGTGGATGGAGAATCCGAAGATCCGGATCCTCGGCAACCCCTACGCCGATCGGCTGTCCATCGTCTCCTTCTTGATCGCTGCACCCGACCATCTGGGCGCGGACCGATACCTCCATCACAATTACGTGGTTGCCGTGCTCAACGACCTGTTCGGGATCCAGGCGAGAGGCGGGTGTTCTTGTGCTGGCCCGTACGGACACAGGCTGTTAGGAATCGACGACACGACAAGCGCCCGATTCGAAGCAGAGATCCTGGCCGGTTGCGAGTTGATCAAACCGGGTTGGGTGCGGATCAACTTCAACTACTTCATCACCGAGGCGGAGTTCGAGTATCTGCTCACCGCAGTTCACCTCGTGGCCGAATCAGGCTGGAAGCTCCTTCCCCGCTACCAGTTCGACACTGCGAAAGGCGAGTGGAAACATCGCGAGCGGGTGTCCATCGAAAGCCGGAGCCTCGCCGAACTCTTCAGCGGCACAGGGAGCGAACGGCTCGTCGTACCCGCGGAGCGGCTCTCCGAGTTCCTCGACGAAGCCCGAGAAATCCTGGCCGGACCACCCGCCGGGCCACAAGCCTGCGATCCATTGCCGGACGGATCCGAGAGCCTCCGCTGGTTCCCCCTCCCCAACGAGGTCTGACGACCCCTTCAACCGTGCTGGCCGAGGATTCGCTCCATCGCGTGGGGCAACGACCTCGGCACCACCGCCAGACGCCCCGGGCCGGCCACAATGGCAAGGTTCTGTTTTGCCAGCCTGGCGGACAATCTGAACCTGCGGGGAAGGGGCATCTCCGGGAGCAAGTAGGCGGGTGCAACCACCAGGTCAGTGTCCTGAAGGATCCTGACCATCTCGTTGCCAGGCCAACGTGAACCGATGAACTCGTATCCCGCCTTGGAAGAGAGATTCTCAGTGACCAGACGTTCGTCCGTACCGATCACGACGAGCGGGACCTCGGCCCGGCCCCTGACCCGATCGGCGATGTCGAGACTGAGACGGGCATCCTCATCGTGCCAGGGCACCTCGCTGTTTCCGGGGATCACGATCACCCTCTCCCACGGCCCCACAAGGTGAGCAGCCACGGTTGGGACCGTGGCACCGGCACCCACTGCGTCAAGTTGGTGGCCCAGGAGCATTTCGGCCCCCGGGCGGGGACCGGTCCAGTCCAGGACCACCAGGGTCGCTTCGCATTCGTCGACGAGTTCAAGAGTGCCGTCGACGAAAGAGTCCGACAATCGGATAACACCCGCTGTCTCAAAACCTGCGGCCAGAGCCGTCGACTCTGCTTCGTCGAGCCGGCGCCTCGCGTCGTCCTTGGTTTCCCGCGGGGCGACCACGAACGGCATCTCGATTCCGTCGTCACCTCTGGCGATCCGTCCGGCGAACTCAACCAGGGACCGAATATTGGACGAAACCATCCGGGCATCGACCAGTATCCGCTCTCCCACCGCCCCCATCTGAGAGTCCGGTGGCGGCATCCGTCTGATGAAGTGTTGGGTGCCGAAACTGGTGAGCAGCGCGGCAAGGACGATGGTGAGAATCGATGCGTTGACGACGCGCTGCTCAAACAGGCCAAGTTCGAGTCCGATCTGGCCCACTGCCAGGGTCGACGCCGCCTGCCCGATGCTGAGGGAGCCGATTAGCCCCCCTTCAGCAACCGAATACCTGAAGAACCGGGCCGCCACCAGCACCGAGAGACCCTTGCCCACGATGACCAGACCCATGAACACCAATCCCATCAGGATTGTGGGACCGTCCACCATGGCGGCCGGATCGATCCGGAGGCCGATGGAGACAAGGAACGCCGGCACGAAGACACTCGAACCGACAAAGTCGATCCTCTCCATCAGTTCGCTGTTCTTCGGGACCAATCGGTTGAGACCGATCCCGGCCAGGAACGCACCGATGATCCCGGCGATCCCACCCAGGACAGCTATCCCGGCACTGGCCGCCATGCCCACCAGGGCGAAGAGAAGTCGCTCCACTCTCGCCCGACCCACCCTTACGAAGAACCAGTCGCCGACCCGGGGCAACACCCACAATGTGAAACCCACCAGGATGGGGATGCTCAACCACAGAGGCAGCGTGGGAACCTCACCTCCGTCGATTCCGGGTTCGACCGTCTCCACCACCGCGTAGGAGGTGGCGACCGCCAGAACGAATAGCGAGAGCATGTCTGCCACAACTCCCCCAGACATGGCGTCGCGCACTGCTCTCGTGTTCTCCAATCCGGCGGCACGTACGTCCGGATAGGCGACGAGGGTGTTCGACGCCCACATCGATCCCAGCAGGGCCGCGGCCAGGATCCCGGTCTCGAAGTAGGCGAGCCCTGCAGCGACGCTGAGGGCGAACGGAAACACAAACGACAGAAGGCCGAACCCGATCGCACTGGTCCGGCCCTCGTTGAAGGCGTTGAGGTTGAACCCCAATCCGGCAAGGAACATCAGGTAGAGGATCCCGATCGCACCCAGATCGAAGACGAGGTCGGTCCTACCCAACCAGCCCAGACCGAACGGGCCGAAGATCATCCCGAGGAAGATCAAGGCGAGGAGACCCGGGATCCGTAGCTTCGCCCCGAGGATCGGCCCCGCCAGGATGATGGCGAGGAGAACCAGCATGGTCATCTCGACGGTGCCGACGAATCCGCTCATCTGAAATCAGGAACTCTCAGGACAGGACCGGACCGGGCCGGGCGTCGGGCGAGGAAACACGCTGGCTCAAAGGGAATGGAGATGTTTGTGAACCGACCTGATCGCCGAGCTGCCCTCCCCGACTGCACCGGCCACCCTCCGGATCGACCCGTGACGCACATCGCCGGCGGCGAAGATGCCTGGGACCGAAGTCTCGAATGGCAGCGGCTCCCTCTCCACCGTCCAGCCCTTGACCGGGCCGAGGTCGGTGCCGGTGACCACAAAACCCTGTTCGTCCAGTTCCACCAGATCGGCGATCCAGTCGGTGTGGGCCTTCTGACCGATGAAGATGAACAATGCCGCTGCGTCATGCCGGGTCCGCTCCCCTGTCTCCAGGTTCTCCAGGGCAAGCCATTCCAGATGACCATCTCCACCGGCCTCGACGACCTGGGAGACGGTGATCACATTGATCGAGGGGTGGGCCTCAATCTGGTCGACCAGGTACTGGGACATGGTGATCAGACTCGGCCTACGGATGATGATCGTGATCGAGTCGGTGAACCGGGTCAGGAACAATGCGGCCTGTCCTGCGGAGTTGCCTCCGCCACTGATGAACATCGGCTGACCCCGATGATTCTCGGCCTCGATTCGGGAGGTGCCGTAGTAGACGCCGGAACCGACCAGATCGTTGACACCGTCTGCCTCCAGACGGCGATACGAGACGCCGGTTGCGATCACCAGCGCCTTGGCTGTCACCTCGGATCCGTCGGCGAGGTGGATGATGCGGTATGGGTCGTTACGGGCGACCCGTGTGACGGTCGCCGGCACCAGGATCTCCGTTCCAAAACGGGTTGCCTGGGTTCTGGCTCGACGGGCCAGGTCTGCGCCGCTGATTCCCTTAGGGAATCCGAGATAGTTCTCGATCAGGTTCGACTGGCCGGCCTGCCCTCCGGGGGCGGCGGACTCGATCAACAAGGAACTGAGCCCCTCAGATGATCCGTAGACGGCTGCGGCCAGACCGGCGGGACCGCCACCAACGACCACCAGGTCATACGCCGGGTTGCTCGCCTGCGATTTGAGTCCGACCTTCCCCGCCAGTTCAGGGATCGTCGGGCGGGAAAGGGTCGACCCGTCCTCCAGGATCACGAGCGGAAGATCGGCATGGCCGACCTTCGCCGTCTCCATGAGGGTCGTCGCCTCGGCATCGACCCCGGTCGTGTACGAGCGGTACGGAACCTGGTTCATCGCCAGGAAAGCCTTCAGCTCGTGGGCTTCCTTCGACCATTGCGCGTTGATGACACGGACCCCCCTGAAAATGGGTCGGTACCCGGCCTGCCAATCGTCGAGCAGGTCGTCGAGGATCGGGTAGAGCAGCTGCTCGGGTGGATCCCAGGGCTTCATGATGTACTGGTCCAATCCGATGTCGTTGATCGCAGCAATCGCCACTTCAGTGTCGGCGTATGCCGTGAGGAGGGCGCGGCGGGTCGAGGGGAACGTCTTCAACGATGCCCGGAGCACATCCAGACCGGTGGTGCGGGGCATGCGTTGGTCAGCCAGTATCAGTGCGAGTGGTGCACCCTGCAGACTCAACTGCTCGATGACTTCGATGGCCTCATCACCGCCCCCGGCGGTGATGACTCGATACGCGGAGCCGTATCTCGATCTCAGGTCCCTGGCGACAGCCGCGAGTACTTCCGGTTCGTCGTCTACGGTCAGAATTGAGGGTCGGGTCGGTGTTGAGGGGCTCGTGGTCATGGTGGGCACCTCAATGTAACGATGATCGGACAGGATCTGGGGCCCGGACACACACTATTCCCGCATCCGGCGAGAGTTTGCGGTGATCGCTGCGGGAACAGCAATGAGCAGTAGTCCGACACCAGTGGTTCCTCCCATCGCGGACCGGCGGTCCAACGATCTGCCTCGGTCCTGATGACATCTGTCACATCTGATTAGTGACGGATCCCACTACCGACAACACCAGTCGATCCACATCATCACCCCATGAAGGGAGTAACAGATGAAACATGGAAGTGAAACTGGTGGAGCAAGCAGGATGGTGAACAACGGATGGGGCAGGATCGTCGGTCTGGCCCTGGCACTCGTGGTTCTGGCAATGGTCCCGATCGTGATCGGGTGGGGCAACCTTCCCGACCCGTTCGCCTCCCATTGGGGGTTGGATGGTCGGCCGGATGCCAATCTTCCCATGTGGACCTTGCCCCTCCTCCCGGTGGTCCTGATCGTCGTCGGCGGCCTTATCGCCACCCTGTTCCGGGTCCGGGGTCGTCCCAGCGCCGAAGGTGCGGGGCTACTCCTATTCATGGGGACGACGGGTGTGCTGGCCACCGCCTCAACGGTCATGCTTAACAGTGGGGCAGAGGATTGGCAGGCAGCCAGCCCGATGCACTGGTCACACATTGCCGCGGTGCTCGTAGTTCCGGCCTTGGTCGGCGTGCTCGGCTATCTCGTCGCCAGGGGTTGGTATCCGATGGAGAGGTCGGAGACTTTCGTCACGACGAACGCCATTCCGGTGTCACCCGGAGAGGCTGTTACGTGGGTCGGTACCTCCCAGGTCAGGTATCCGTTTGTGATCGCCGCCGTCGGAACCCTTGGCATGGTGCTTCTTCCGGGGGTGTGGCGATTGGCGACGATCCCGGTGGTCGCCGCAGCACTGATCCTCTCCCACGTGAAAGTGACCGTGGACAACGAGGGTCTAAAGGCGAGTCTCGGCGGCATCTTTCGGAGGCGGTTTCCACTATCGGAGATATACGCGGTCAAGGCTGTCGAACTGATCCCGAACGAGTGGGGTGGTTGGGGTTACCGGACCGCCCCAGGACGGACCGCAATGGTCGTCCGCGGCGGCGAAGCTATCGACATCCAACTGACCAATGGCCACCGCTTCGCAGTCAACGTCGACGACGCAGCGACCGGCGCAGGTCTCCTCAAAGGACTCCTCCAGGAAGCAAACGTAGTGTCGTGATCGCGCTCCGAGCTCGATCACGACCGGGACACTCGGGCTGGTGGCGACTAGCCCAAGCGGGTCGACTGGCTCGGTCGACGATCGCTTTCACTGACCGGGAGTGAGGAATCCTGCGCGAAGTCGCTGAAAGACGACCCAACAGTGAGATCGCGCAAAGGCTCCACGAGGTCGAGGGATTGTTCCGCAAGTATCTGTCTCCTGATGTGGCTGAGGCGGTTCTTTCTGATCCGGCCGAGACCCAGCTTGGTGGAAGAGTGGAGGAGGTGACTGTGTTGTTCGCTGACCTGCAGGGTTTCCCTCCGATGTCGCACGTCATTTCCCCGAACCAGGTGGATGTGCTCAACCGCTACTCACGATTGGAGGGGAGCGAACGGTTTTGGAGTGGAGCTGAGGGGATTTGAACCCCTGACCCCTTGACTGCCAGTCTGCGAAGTACCGTTATGCCCGGTGTTCGGCCGTGCCGCCTTGAAGCGGAAAGTGCGGCTCACCTGGGCTTTCGCTGTCGGCGGATCACATGTGGTTCCGCCTCGTATCGCCTGGTTTCCTGGCGATAGGCGCCCAATAGGCGCCCCCCACTCGGACTCCGAACGGCGTCGGCTACGAACCCAGGGTGCCGGGTAGAACACGCTTCACAAGCCCAGACACCGACATTTCGCAGCCAGTGTCCCGGAGGGACTTTCCGGAAACGCACCGGCACCCTGCACGCGAAGGCTACTTCAACGGTCCATCTGTTCGGTTGGTGCATTCGACATCAAAGGGGGATTCCGCAGGGACCTAAATCTGAAAGTGGGGTATCGGCTGGTATCGGGCCGTGCCCTTTGGCCTGTGAATACTTGGGCTCTCCTCGATCTCCTGTCGGCGAGTATCGCCGGGTTATCCGAGGTTTGGTTGCAGTCCGGTTGCACCGAATAGTCCTAGGGTGATGGTCTCCTGATGTTGGCCAGGAGAAACGAGAGTGCAAAGTGGACGCTGCCTGTACATCTTTCTTAAAGCGTTTCTCAAAGCGAGCTTCCAGATGAGGGTGGCGAAGTCTCCACTGACCCGAATCGTGCTTACTTCAAGTCTCGAAAAGGACCGTCTCGGGGAACGTCGACTTGGCCCATTCTGATATTGGTTTCCCCCCAAGATTCGACCCCTCCAGCGAGCCTGATCGCTTCCCTGGAGATTTGGGAGGTCGTCAAGGTCCGTTGACGTCAACCTGATGCGGGCTTACAGTTACACCAGCCAAAGGGGCTCGGATGGCGAAAGAGCTAGGACACGACGGCAGGATTGCTACGTGTCGTAGAGGCGGCCCGCCTGTCCGAAGGTCTTCGGGCAGAATCCTTCATAGGTTCACCCCCCTTCATAGATTCCCACTCTCAGTTCCCGTCAGAGTCAGGCCTCCTCCCATGCCTTCCGGAGACAGAAGCTCGGACCCTCCACCAACCGAATGGAGTCAGAGACCCAATGAAACCCACTAGAAAGCAACTTGTTCGTATCTCATTGGTGGCTGCCCTATTGTGTGCGCTGCCGCTGATAGGCGCCCGAGGAACAGCCGAAGACGTCTCCAAGGACAGCTGCTTAGAGCCAGTGAACAGTGCAGACCATTGGGCGCAGATCTCCGCATATCCTGCAACACAGTCGGACGACCATGACCTTACTGCAGAGCAGCACATGGCGAGCCTCTCTGAGGTAGACGGTGTCCTTGCGGTAGTCCCAACTGGCGGTCCACCGATAGTTGTTCTGGCTAGTGATATGGCCACCGTCGGAGGTTCCCTGGACGCAACGCCTGACGGCCGGGAGGTCGACGTCGCCGTCTCGGAGTGTGTCTCCATGGAACTCCTCGATCATGTACGCGAGCGTGCGCGGGAAGCTCGCCTCATCGTGGGCGAGGCAATGGTGATTGGCTACTCGGCGCCTCTTGACCGAATCCATGTTTTGACAAGCATCGATGAGGACCGGGTCCTCGACTTGCTAGAGGCGACCAGGAACCAGATAGTTATCAGCAGTTTCGAAGTTGAAAGAGCTAGCCGGCTCGCTGATCCCGTCCGGTCTCGCCTCGTCTAGGTTCATAGGCGCCCTTCGAGAGCCGCGAGTCGAGACCCGCGAGGCCCCAGGAGTGCCCCATCGGAGATCGACTATCACCAATTTTCCTCAATCTCAAGTTGCTTTTCTTCAAGTGCCTTTTCTCCGTAGAACTTGCACTATCGTGAACTTGTGACACGCGATGACTACGTTGACAGCCTGCATGAACACTGGGATCGTCAGCAACCCGGTTTACCGAAAGCGGAGTATGCGTTCGCGGTCCGACTAATCCGCGGTGGCAGACAACTCGAAGACGCGCTCTCGCGGCCCGCCCAAACACGGGGATTGGCGGGACGAGGCGACTACGAAGTCCTAGCCGCAATACACCGAGCTGCTCCTGAGGCGGTTAGGCCAGCCGATCTCGCACGCATCGCAATGGTCACCACTGGAGGAATGACTGCCAGACTTGATCGACTTGAGCGAAAAGGCCTCGTGACCCGAAGCCACGACACCACGGACCGACGAGCCGTCAATGTGACAATCACGGCCGCAGGATCACGACTGACCAACGAAATCCTTGGGGCCTCGATTCAAGCCACTCGTGAGCTGTTCAAAGACCTACCCGCCGGTGCTATCGACCAAGCGTCGGCAAGTCTCAGAGCAACTCTCGAAGGTCTAACGGAAGCCAACCCGACACCACTCGCCCAAATCTGAATACATCCGGCGCTCGGGATGCGTTTCCTAGGTACCTCGGCCTTCGAGTCGCCAAATTCTCAGGCCGTCGACGTCGTCCACGGCGATGTACGGTCTTTCGGCTACCGGGTCGAAACCGAGATGACTTGGATCCCCAGGATCCCGCTCGCCAAACGGGTTGGGAGTCGGTTCGACCAACAGCAGTTCGCCATCGTGCCCGATGTGGAGGTACACCGACAGTTGGACGCTCTCATTGTTGAGGGGGTATCCGTAGAGGAGTAGGTGGATATCGCCATCCGACCCACCGACAGCTTCCCAGAGTATGAAGACTTCCTCGCCGCTCTCTCCGGTCATGGTGAATCGCAAGACCACTGGTTGTGGTGCGTCCGGAAGCGCAACCGACACCAGTTTGGGTCTCGTGAACACGGAGTAACGATTGCCAGCCCTTGTCCGAAAGAAGTCCACAGGACTAAACGCGGGCTCTTCAGCGGCAACATCGACTTCGAACCGTGAGGAACCGGTGGGTAACCGACCGAACACCACTGACCCGTTCGCGTCGATGAGTTGGAGGAGTGACGGTGCAGTCTCGATGTCGGAAAGATCCCAATACTCGACAGCGTCACCCCGAACAATCGTCAGTCGATACCGTGCGGTCATCCCCACCAAACGTCCATCGTCCAACACGAAGACACCAAGCAGGCCATCGTGTGAGTCGAGGGGAATCTCTCGGACGAGGCTGGCATCCTCAGAGAATCCCACCACGCGGCCCTTGTGAAGGTCGGACACCCACCAAGTGCCCGACAAGTCACGACTGACCGGCAGACCCGAACCCCAAACCCCAGACGTACCCAACTCCCCTGTTTCGCTGCCGTAGGGGATGAACAACACTTCGCTCCAACCATGCTCCTCAGCCGCGGGTGGTACCACAACCTCCACATGAAGATCCATAAGTTCGGGGATCGTCGAAGTACTAGTCGTCGTGGCTGGTCCGGAGGTTGAAGTCACAACAATCGAAGTGGTGGGCGTCACGGTCGTCGGCGAAGTTGAGGGAGTGGGAGGCGACGAGGTGCACGCCACAACCATTAGAATGGCGATCAAACCGCGCCCCGTCTTGTTGGCCAACCTCAGGGCCAACACGTACCTTCCCAAAGGCACCCGCCTTCCCTACGGACGCCTACGTACGCGGACTGGCCCCTGTAGGTCTGAGACCAGTAGTTGGTCCCGAAGCTCTCGCCTCGAGCTTCAATGATGACGTCAGTGTTGTAACCAGAATTGGCCAGGTAGATCATCCCAATATGTCCGACTTTGGCAAACGCATCCATGTAGACCGTCGAGGACTTCGCGACGTTAGCCAGTTGAGGGCCGACAGCGTTCTTGAAGTCTGTTGATGTGAACGGACCATGTTCGATGTGGAGTCGTGGCCAATACCGAAAACCGAACTGGGTCGTGCTGTATCTCATCGCCCACGACTTGAAGGTGAACCCCGAACAGTCTCCGCCCTCACCATGCGTGGGCTTTTGCTCCACCGGATCGCCCGGTTGGTCGTCGATGTTGTTGTTGTTCCAGCAGCCCCCGCCCCAGTGGTAGCCCTCTTGAGCCCCTATTGCGGCATAGCTTCGGGCTTCGCTGCGAGTCCAACGAGACAGCACATAGTCGGTGTCGTCGTTGCAGTTGACCCAGAAGTTGTGGTTCGCTTTCGCCTGGGGAATCGCCAGGATGTTTGATCCGAGTAGCACTCCAATTGCCACCCCGATTAGAAGACGTTTCACCGTGGTCCCTGATCCGCTAACCATGCGGAGTAGCCCCCTTCAGTTCGAATCTGAGGATCGTGAACTCGTCCTCAGATGTTCTCATGTAGTACAAACCTTCAGGGCCGAACTTGAACAGCCCGAGTACTGCGCCTTGAGCCCAAGAGTCGGCGTCGATAGTCACTCGATCGACCATCCCATCCGGCGAGAGTGCCAGCATCTCAAAGACCGCCGTGCCCTCCACCCAAGTCCGTAGGACTAGTGAGAGATACGACTGATGCAACTCGGCTAGCTGGACTTCTCCGATGAACCAGGGGCTAGTAACCGACCAGACAGTGGCAACCACCGGACCATCGACGATTGCCACGAGGGCACGCTCTCCCGTGGCGGCTACCACCAGTTGAGCTCCAGCGCCGATCCCACTATGGGCTGGTCCGCCCCCGGCTTGTGCCCACATGTTCTGCCATGCTTCAACCTCGGCGGACGACAGAGGACGTCCCGCCACACTCTCCGCCCGTTGGCCTGCAGGCTCCAAGGGAACTCCTTCTCGGAACACAGGGAACCAGCGACTCTGCAATGCGTCATGGACAAAAAGCGCTTCATCGACCGGATGAAGCTTTTCGGGAACAATGCCGGTGAGAAGGGCAGTCGCAGCAAGTCCCCCATCGGCGAGGAGCAGCGAAACCTGATTGGGGACGAGTGACCCACCATCAAGCATGTAAGTCCGGTCAGCCTGATCGGAGACGAGGTCAGCAATCCCCCCAGTGTGGGCCACTTCATAAGCACCGGGGGATTGATCGGACCCCAATGGATTAACGATGCGCCGGTTGACCTGGTCGAGGATCTGGAGTGTCCCGTCACTCAAGAATGTGAAGCTCCCCGGGCCGACGAGAGCTGCCTCGTCGCCTCCTGCGAATCCGAACTCGCCTATGGAACTTCCCCAACTACCGGATACCACAACTTCGCCGGCAGCCAGAGCCTCGAACTCGCCTAGATCGATAGGTACGGCAGAGTCATAGATCCACACCTGATGCCTAGCCTGCGGCCCATCGGGAAGAGTGACCACTTGACCGGTCACCTCGTCATTGATGACCGCGTAGTAGCGGAACCCCTCTTCAGATATAGAGGAAGGGAGCTGAACCGCAAGAAGCGGAGTCCCTTCCACTCTCTCAAGATCAAACGTCTCATAAGAGCTAGCGCCCGTCGGCTCCACATGGACCACTCCAGATGGGTGACACAGTTCCAAGCCTTGTCTAAATCGACTGTCGCTCCATGCACAGACCGTGTCATACACGAGGATGACACTCTCACCAGCGGACACAAGCAGAGGCGGTCGATGATGAGCCTGAAACACCCCATCCCCTGACTCGTGAGCTGAAGCTCGGCTACCAATGACGAAAGCCGCGATCACGAGAAAGCCTAGAAGCCCCCCAAGCACCAATGGATCCCACAAGACCCGGCGAATCGCAGACTCCCCGGAATCAGATACCAATACACGACTCATCTCGCAAGATATTATGTCGCAAGATATTTGCTTGCCAGCGGTATTCCGAAACGGGCTATGGATACTGGTTCGAGTCTGAACCCCGCGGATACCGACGGCCCTGGAGAACGACGTTGGCCTTCAACGCCGCGAGCAACGAAGTCTGGCTGGCCATGCGAGAGTCATACGCAGACTGAAGAGTTCTCTTGGCAACGGCGGCCAGTCCCTTGCACACCTGCCGGGCCGATGCGATCGGCGCGGGTCGCCATTGCGCGGGTGGTACGGGTCCTACCCAGAGTTGCGGGCTAGGGCGACCGAACCCAACCCACATCGAGAACCCGAACGGGCGGTGAGATCCTCCTCTCGCTCGGCTAGGCGGACGCTTGGCCCGGCGGGGACCTCACGGGGTGCTAACGGCCGATGCTCTTTAGATAGTTCTCGCGTGCGGCCTGTTTCGCTTGAAGCATTTCATCGGGTTCCACTACGGCGACCACTTGCCCATTGGGATCGCGTAGTTCCAGGACCCCGTCGTCGGTGGAAGTCATGATGGAATCGTCGCCTTCAAAAGGCCCCGCCACTACCAAGGTTCCGTCACTGGCTCGTACCTCGACGATCCCTGTCCCATCGACGAACGTTGCCGGCCAAGGGGTGAAGGTGATAGTGAGGGATTCCTTCTGGATGACTAGGGGTGATCGGAACAACGGCGTGAGATCGGGCTCGTTTGCTTCGGGGTCGCCTTCGGCCACCTCTTGGTTGTGGTCGTCGCTGACAAGGGGGATTCGGCCGTACGCTTCTGCAAGGGGGCGAAGCGCTGCGAGAGCATGCTCTCGCAAGGCGCCGATCCGCTCGTCCATTTGACTCCAGAGTTGATCGAAATCGTTGCGGACCTGTTCAGGGGGGGTGCCCGCGTCGAGAATCCCGGATCTTCCTCCGAAGACAACAAAGCCCACTTGTTGGGGAGTTGGGAGGTGCATGCCTTGGACGCCGACGCGTACCGTGGAACCGATAGCGAGTTCGTCAGCAGCTTCTGCGGTCAGTATGACCGTAACATCGCCTGACAGCTCGTCTCCGCCAAGGTCTGGGTATGCGGCGTGATGTGACCACACGGTGGTGACCTCGCTCAGTTCCACCTCGACGTATGGCCAGCCTTGAGCTTCTTGCTGGTCGCCGATTGCGTCGACGACTCCTTCGATCACGCTGCGAACTTGAGTTGCCAGAACGAACGGTGTCACCTCGACTGGCCTGGTAAGACTGAGAGTACCGAGGGTTTCGCTCGCTTCGGCGATTCGACCACTCCAGTAGTCGAGGTTCTCGAGGATGACTCCCTCCGAACCGAGATAGGCGACATATAGGTCTGGGATCGCTTGACCTGGAAAGGCTGGCGCCAAGAAGAAGATGCCTTCCATTCCGGGTTCCCAGCTTTCCTGATGTTCAGCCATACCCGGTGGCAGGGTCTCAGTATCAAAGTGGCTGACCTTTATGATTCCATCGGGAGCCTCGCCTAGAAGTATGTCGATGGGCTCAAGCCTCCAAACTTCCCTGGTGGCGCCGGTGAGCTCGTATCTGTCTTCCGGACCTTCAAGTGTCCCGCGCACGACAATGTGGCTATGAGGTATGTGCCACCAGGCGCCGAGCTCGCGGTAACCGCTGTCGATCTCTGTGATCGTGGTCGTGATGTGAGTCATGGGCGGAGCAGTCGAGAGAGTCGTCGAGACTCCCGCATTGAGGTTCACCGCGCAGCCTGCAGTGACGAGACCCACGGCCACGAGCAATGTGGTTCTTGTCATTGAACGACTAATCACTGTGTTATCGATGGTACGCGGGTGTCTCTTGTCCATTTGAACTCCCGTTCCAATTTCCGAGGACAAACTGGATGTCCGTTAGGGTTCCGGTCGCCGGAAAGTCAAATTCGACGTCCGCGAAGCTGGTGACCAGGTTTTTTGCGAGGTACCACCTTCTTCCCCGAACGACACCGACTTCGTCGTGCGGATCGGTGGGATCCCAATTGCCGTATACGGGCTTGTCGTTAGGTATTCCGAAATAGAAGCTGTAGTTGACCGTTCCGCTCATGGTGTTCGAGAGGATCCATTGGCCGGTCGAAGGACGAAAGACGCCGACACTGTCCTTCCCGTCGTTGTTCCAGTCACCGACGACGGGGATATCGCCTTGTATTCCCAGTTCGAAGGTCCCTGATGGATTCTGCGATGTATACGCCTGCCAGTATCGCCATACACCCCCGACGAAAGTGGCGAGTCCATCGATCCCGTCGTTGTTCCAGTCACCAGCCACCATGTAACCGGGTTTCTGGTAGTTGGACCCAACTAGAAAATTGCTCTTCGCATGAGTCTGGGCTCCAGGTCCACTTCCGAAGTTGCGCCACACCACCGTATTGTTGACCCCGACCTGACCATACTTGTCATCGTCATATGTGACCGGTGAATCCGCATTACCCGACCCGACAGCATTGCCACGAAACAGTCGGTCGTCCTCCTCAGCGATCCACACAACCGAGCTAACCGATCCCGGCGGCACAGAGTTGGTGTAGTAGAAGACCTCTGGAGTCTTGAAGCGCTTGGCAGCGCTCAGATCCCGGGAATACGGCCCATATCGCTTCGGATTGCTGCAGTCGTATGATGTTTGAGAGCCTCCGGCCGTGGCCATAACGCTCACTGCGTCACCTCCGGAACACGCTTGGCCGGTATGGGCGAGGCCAAGGGAGTGGCCATGCTCATGGACAGCCACATTTGTCCTGTGGTGCATGTTCATGGGGCTGTAATGTGCCATGTTGAATGCCATAGCGGACTCGTTGTTCCAATTGCTGGCGAACGTGGCGCACCCGTTACTCCCCCAACTAGCGACACTGTTGGAAGTCGCATCGTTCCATTGGTAGACACGGAAATTCCGACTAGTTGACGAGTAAACGGGTGTTGGATTTGAGAATTGCGTTGTCGACACTCCACTCCCATGCCATTCGGTTCTCGCGTTGACCATGTAGGTCTGAATCCATTCAATCGGACGCAGCTCGGTTCCCGAATCCGCCGGAATGAACCGGTACATCGTCGTCGAGTGGTTGTAGTGACAGTGGCTTTCGTTCAGTTCAGCCTGAGTGGCAGCCTGGGCAAAGGCACTCTCATGTGGCCAGACCGCAACGAGCCCGACACTAACTAGGACCGAAATCGTTGGAAGCTTCAAGCGTCTGAGCTGCTCGCGCCAGGATGCCACTTCCTAAAGACTAGCTAACTACTAATCTTGACACAAGTTACATCGCAGTTAGCTATCAGAGTGCTGATACCGTTGGCCCATGCCAACGGACTACATCGATGAACTCATGGCCTATTGGGAGACGACACACCCAGCAGTGCCGAAAGCCGCATACGCGGTTGCAGTACGACTGATAAGGAGCGGCCGATACATCGAGGAGTCCATGTCTCGCGCAGCACAACAGTTTGGACTGTCCGGCCGCGGTGACTACGAGGTTCTCGCCGCAGTAGCCCGTTCGGAGCCCGACGGAGTGCGCCCAGCAGATGTCGCACTGGTCGCCATGGTCACCAGCGCGGGCGTCACCGGACGGCTTGACCGGCTTGAAACCTCGGGATGGATCGAACGCAGGCGCAACCCCGATGATCGCAGGAGTGTCCTCCTCCACGTCACACCCGAGGGTGCGCGGATCGCCTCCGCGACTGCCGGCGCCTCGATGGCGACGGCCAACAGGCTGTTTGATGGAGTGGCTGGAGAAACACTCTCATCAGTACAGGAAGCCATTAGGGCTCTGTTCAGCACAGAGACAACCGCAAGCTCATCCGACCCTACAAGGCCTTTCTAATCTGTCACAAGTGTGCCTGGTCGCTTCTAATAAGAACGAGATCCCGGCGACCAGGTGGAACCTGCCGGTGGAGTTCTACGAATTCGCTTGTTCGGCAAGAAAGTCCGCGTGCTCAATGTAGTCAACACGCTATCGATCTACCTTCTCATCATAGGAATAGTTGCCCCGGTCATCCACAAAGGAGTCAGCGATGAGTGACAAACACGAACGTCCCGAAGAGAACAAGGCGCTAACCGGTTCAGCGTCCTTCCCCTGATTCCTCCGCCGGTGGAGAAGAGAGCCGATTCCTATACAGCTCCCCCACCGGTCGCTCAAGCGAGGATTGTTCAGACTGACGAGTCCGCATCCACAGTCCAGTGAGATCGGCTCGACAAGTGGAGCCTCCACTCAGGTCAATGTCCTTGCTAGATGCCTAGCCCGCGAGGGCGACCCACAGGGACCTAAACCTGAGAATCTGGTATCGCCCGGTGGTAGCTGGTGTCAGATCGTCAATGATTAGCGGAGTTTCTCGCGGGGTCGTGCTGCCTGGTGTCGGGCTGTTATGGGCCGTTGGGTTGCATTTTGGTTGCAGAGGACGCGTCGGTTGCCAATCCTTTTCAACTGCACAGCGACGGTCCGCTGGCATCCTTCCAGCGGGCTTGAGTGCAAGATCTGGCTGTGTTCGGACATGTCAAAGGTGACGTGGTGTCAACACCCGGCGATATCCCTTCCGACGCCGAGCGGTTCAGGGGCCTTTTCGAGGCGTACTACAACCGTGTGCTTGCCTATGCCCTTCGACGAGTTTCGACGCTCGCCGATGCAGAGGATGTGGCCTCAGCCGTCTTTTTGGTGGCGTGGCGACGACTTGATGACCTTTCCGGTGACGAGACGATGGTCTCAGGATGGCTATTCGGGACGGCACGGCGCGTGCTCTCCAATCACTACCGATCTAGCCAGCGGGCGCTTCATCTGGTTAACCGTCTTGACGGCCTGAGTGAAGTGATACCGGAGGTCGAGGAATCCGACGGTGACGATATGGAAGTTGCCCTGTCGGCACTTGCCTTGTTGAACCCCACGGATCGTGAGTTGATTCTGATGGCGGTTTGGGAGGAGGCGAGCAATGTCGAGATAGCTAGGGCGCTTGGGATGAACCTCCCCGGGTTTTACGTAGGCAGGTTTGTTTGAGTCGGGACGAGTTGTCC
>CAYNSP010000027.1:0-18277 GCA_964400035.1 uncultured Acidimicrobiaceae bacterium
CTTGAGCCACGAGGACGTCGTCATCGTGGTCGATCCGCAACGTGACATCGACCGGTTCGAGCCCATCGTTGAAAAGGCCGGCGGGGACCTCCGATTCGTCCTCGAAACCCATCTCCACAACGACTACATCTCTGGGGGCCGTGACCTGGCCCGCAAATACGGCGCCGAGCTGGTGTTCCCTGCAGGTGCCGCACCGGTCTTCAGACACCGGCCCGCATTCCATATGGAGGATCTGGTCGCCGGTGACGTGGTTGTCCGACCTCTTCACACACCCGGACACACGCCCGAACACACCTCCTACCTCGTCCTCCTCGACGGTGAGGAGGTGGCGGTGTTCTCCGGTGGGAGTCTTCTCACCGGCTCCGCGGGGAGGACTGATCTCCTCGGATGGGAACGGGCCGAGACACTGGCGAGACTCCAATACGGGTCGGTGAAACGCCTCGCCGCACTACCCGATCACACCCGCCTCTGCCCCACCCACGGTGCGGGGAGCTTCTGTTCGGCAGCACCCGCCGGCAGGTACGAGTCGACCATCGGGGATGAAAGGAGGATGAGTCCGGTCCTGGCCCACCCCGATGAGGACTCCTTCGTCGCTGCCCAGCTGTCAGGGTTGCCGGCATACCCCACCTACTACCGGTTCATGAGCCCGCTCAACCTCAGCGGTGCCGACCCGGCTCCTCCACTCCAGGTCCCCGAGATCAACTCCACTGAGGTGGCGGGCATGAGTGACGTGACCATCGTCGACGGTCGGCCGTTCTCCGAGTACGCCCGTGGCCACATCCCCAACACCCTCTGGGTCGAGCTGACCCGCAGCTTCGGTGTCTGGGTCGGTTGGCTGGTCGAGTTCAACTCGCCCCTGGTCCTTGTCCTGACACCCGATCAAGACGCCGGGGAGGCGATCCGCCAGCTAGCCAGGATCGGATTCGACGACGTGCGCGGCGTGCTCCGCGATCTCAGCGGTTGGCCCGTGGCCTTGGAGACGACACGCACCACCGGCATCGACTCCTTCGTAGACGCGGTCCGCACCGGCGAGCAGACCCTGGACACCAGGGCTCCGGCTGAGTGGGATGCGGGAACCATTCCGGGCTCCGATCTCATCTATGTACCAGACATGGAGACCCGAATGGACCTCCTCGACAAGGAGCGACCCGTGTGGGTGATATGTGAGAGTGGGTTTCGGGCCGGGATCGCCGCATCGATCCTGAGTGTCAATGGATTCGAGCCGGTTGTCCTCGCCGATTCGGGGGTCAAAGAAGTACTGTTAGCAATGTCCCATGGTGGATAATGAAGTCGTGACCCAAGATCAGAATCCACCGCTTCAGGAGGATCGGGTCACCGACGCTACCCCACCATCAGCCTGGCGTTCCTGGCTGGTCCCGTCATTAGTGACACTCGGAATCATCGCACTCGTCGCCATCGCTCTTCTCCGTGGGAACGCCCAATACGACCCGACCACTCCGGAGGGTGCGGTCCAGGAGTACCTCCAGGCGTTAGCGGACAAACGGTGGCAGGACGCACTCGATGTCCTCGACCCGGTGCGATTCGCCGGATGTGAGGAGCATCACATCACTTCGATCTTCATACCAGTGTTCAGCGCCCGCCACGACTCGACTCACATCTCCGGTTCGAATGCCCAGGTCGGCGTCTTCTTCGAGGCGACCGAAGGGGCCATGTGGGGTAACTCGTGGTGGGAACAGTTCACCCTCTATGAGGATGGCGGGTTCTGGTACATCACCGACCACCCCTGGCCGTACTTCGCAAACAATTGCGTGCCGCTCCGATGACCGCGGTCTTCGGCATCCTCGCCCTCCTCCTGGTGGTGGTAGCGATCATCCTGGGGATCAGGAGGGCAATCGCGGGTCGGACGATCGGTTCCGATGGTGGAGACGATCTCCTGACCTATCTGCTCCTGGCCGTTTCGGTGGGTGTCGCCATCGTCTCTCTGATCAACCTCGGACGTGCGGCCTTTCCCACCGGATTCTTTATCGCCGATCCCGAACGAAGGGTTGCCGCCGCCCTCGCCGGTCTGGTAGTCGCCGGGCCGATCGCGTTCGTCCTCTGGCGCCGCCAGCGACCACGGCGTGACCTCTTCCCACAGGCCGGTGGCTGGACGTTGTACCTGGCGTTGATCGAGGGCGTGTTCATGACCTGGTTCGCGGTGACCCTCTACGACCTCCTCGAACAGATAATCGGGACCTCGACGGGGATTCACATCACCGACATCATCGTTCTGGCCGGTGTCATCGCTTTCCACGAGTGGGCGGTGAGGACCACCCCACCACAGTCCTCCGGACACGAACTCCCCAGGATCATCGGCACCGGCATCGGACTGATCCCCCTGGCGATCGGCGCCACGGGAACTCTTACCTACCTCTTCAACCGGATCTTCGGCTATTCATCCGAGCTGGTCGGGTCCGGCGACTGGCAGAGTCCACTTATCTTCACCATCACCGGCGCGGTCATCTGGGCGTTCCGCTGGTTGCGCCGCTGGCCGGGGGAACCCACCCAGGCCAGGGACGCATGGACCTTCCTGATCGCCGGCTTGAGCCTCGGAACCGTGATCGGATCGGTGGGGATCATCGTCGCCAGGACACTGATCTACCTGCTCACCGATGCCGGTCAGACGAGGAGGTATTTCGACTTCATGCCGGCCACCCTTGCCACGCTCCTGGTGGCCCTCGGCTTCTGGATTCACCATCGCCGGAAGCTGGGTAAGGAGCGGACCCACCCGGTCCGTTCCTACGAGTACATCACCGCGGCACAGGGTTTGTCAGCAGCCGTGGCTTCCATCACGGCACTGATCGGATCCGTGTTCTCCCAGTCAGTACTGGCCGGTTCTAATGCTGAAGTCTCGATAGCCGCCGGAACATTCCTTCTCCTCGGTTTGGGTGTCTGGTGGTTCTTCTGGCAACGAGCCTCACGACAGCCCGCCGAGATCGAACTGGTGGCCCCGGCACGCCGGACCTATCTCCTCGGTCTGGGAGTGGTCATGGCGGTGACATCGGCGATCGCCCTCATCACCACCCTGGTCGGTGTGTTCCAGTTGATCCTCGGTGTCGGCGGGCTCTCCAGCCAGTTCCCCACCACGATCACCCTGACCATTGCTGCCGGTCTGGCGGCATGGCATCTGCTCACCACCTACAACAAGGACAAGGCCCGCTTTGCCACCGGTGAGTCCATACCTGCCTTCGATGTGACGGTGGTCTGCTCCCATCCCGGCATCCTTTCCACCCGCTTTCCTGAACAGGCGCGGCTCAGGGTCGTCTATCGGGCTGACGATCTCGGCATCGTCACCGACGCGATGGCGGATGACATCGTTGCCGCAGTCGCCAATCGGGCGTCGTACGTCTGGGTCGACGAGACCGGGTTCCGGGTCGCCTCCGCCCGGTGAACGGCATCCCCTCCCATTGCCTGCAGATCGCCCGCGCCCTTAATCAGGTGGTCGACCGGTGACCTGGCTGGTCCACAAACTGCTGCGTCTGATGGGCTGGCGGTTCTACGGCTCCGTACCCGACCTGCCCAAGATGATCGTGATCGGGGCGCCACACACGACCAATTGGGACTTCATTCTGCTGCTCGGCGCCCTCCACGCCTTCAATCTGGAAGTCCGCTACATGGGAAAGGACGGGCTCTTCAGGTGGCCGTTCGGCTACTTCTTCCGGGCGTTCGGCGGAATCCCGGTCTCCCAGAGTCGCCCTGGCGGTGTCGTGGGACAGGTCGTGGCCGAATTCGAACGGGCCGAACGGATGGTCCTGGTCCTGGCACCGGAGGGGACCCGGGCTGCCACACCCCGGTGGAAATCGGGGTTCCTCCACATCGCGAGAGCGGCGGGTGTGCCGGTGGTGCCGGCGTCAGTCGACTTCCCCCGGAAAGAGGTCATCATCGGGGATCCGATATCCGACATGTCTGACCCGGTGGCCGTGATGGATCGGCTCAGGGAGTTCTACAAGGGGAAGGTGGGCCTGCGACCCGAAGGGATGGGTCCGATCACCATTCAGGAAGAGACCCGCAAGGTCTGATCCCACCACTACCGGCCGGAGAGACTCCGCCGCAGTGCTCCCCTATCGACCTTGCCCAGGTGTGTCACCGGCAGCTTCTCCACGAAATAGACCCGCTTGGGATGCTTGTAGGCCTCGAGGCGGGCCAACGACCATTCGACGAGATCGGCCTCGGTGACCCCGGAGGCGACCACAAATGCCACCGGCCGGGCGAGTCCCGCTTCGTCCTCGGCGGTAATCACTGCACACTCTCTCACCGACGGGTGTTCGAGCAGGGTGGACTCCAGTTCCTGGGGCCGGAACCACTTCCCCTTCACTTTCACCGCGTCATCGGCACGACCCCGGTGGGTCACATACCCGTCGGTATCGATCGAGATCAGGTCTCCGCTGATGAACCATGGAGGCTGGAAGGCGGCTTCGGTGAGGTCGGGATCGTTCCAGTATCCGATGCCCAATGACTCCCCGGCGACACGGAGACGGCCAACCTCTCCCGCCGGGACCTCATTGCCGTCTTCGTCGCAAGCCCGCACCTCGAAACCGGGCACGACCTGACCGATGGTCCCGGGGCGGGAGGCACCGGGACGGTTGCTGATGAAGATGTGCCACATCTCGGCGGTCCCGAGACCATCGAGGAGCTCGACACCAAAGGTGTCTACCCATCGGTGGTGGAGGGTCTCAGGTAACGCCTCGCCCGCCGACGTGGCGAAGCGAAGACAGCTCAGATCCTGATCCGCCGCCACGGGGTGGTTGACCATCTGATTGATCGCCGATGGGACATTGACCATGACGGTGGGTCGATGCCGGGCGATCCGGTCGAAGAGTGCCTCGGGTGTCGAAGGTTCAGCGAAGAGGGCCGAGGATGCCCCGACCGAAAACGGAAACAGCAGGTTGGATCCGGTGGCGTAGCCGAAGTAGAGCTTGGGTACCGAGATCGTGATGTCGGAGGGTGTCAGCCCGAGCACACCCTGGCCGTAGAGACGGGTGGTATTGATCAGACTTCGATGACTCTGCGGGACCGCCTTGGGCAGACCGGTGGTCCCACCGGAGAACAGCCACAGTGCCGGGTCTCCCGGAGCGGTGTCGACGGTGGCCATTTCGGCTGAGGGAGGATCCTCGTCGATGACCACCAGGTGCCACGATGCGTCCGAGATTGTTCTGGCCCGACCGGCAAGGCTGCGGTCGATCACCACGGCCTTCGGGCTGGCCTGTCTCAGGATCCCGATGGTCGTCTCCTCGGTGAGACCGGGATTCATCATGATCACCACGCCGCCCAACCTGAACACCCCGAAGAGGCAACCGACGAATCCGGGCCCGTCGGGCATCATGATCACCACCCGGTCGCCCTTCTCGACCCCCCGGTCTGCCAGCAGCGCGGCGTAGGAGGAGGCGAGAGCGTCGACGTCGGTGTATGTCATGTCACCATCGTCGAGTCGGAGGGCGATCCGGTCGCCTTCACCGTCATCGATCCGATCCCTCAGGAAGAACCGGTCGGCATTGAGGACTTCGGGCCAGTCGGTCACGGGGGTACCGTAATGCCGTGCCCACCGTCATGGTCACCGGTCCGTCATCCGGAATTGGGAGAGAAGTCGCACTCGCTCTCGGCAACCTGGGCTTCCATGTCATCGCCGCAGGACGGTCGCCCCAGCGGGTGGGGGTGGTGGTCGATCAGATCCGTGCCGGAGGCGGGTCCGCCGAAGTCCTCGTCCTTGATCTTGCGTCCCTACAGTCAGTCGGCGAAGCGGCCCGACAGATCGGAGATCGTCCCGTCGACGTGTTGATCAACAACGCCGGGGTCGGCGTCCCCCGCGGTCTCACCCGGGAGGGTTTCCAACTCCAGTTCGGTATCAACCACCTCGGTCACTTCATGCTCACCAGGGAGCTGCGGGGAAACCTGGTGCCCGGCGCCCGGATCATCCAGGTCTCGTCCGAGTACCACCGACGTGCTTCGGGTATCGACTTCGACCTGGTCCGTCGGCCCGCCCGACGGTTCAAAGGACTGGAGGCCTACGCCAGTTCCAAACTGGCCAACATCCTCTTCATACGGGAGCTCGCCCGTCGCGAGCCGCAATGGCATGCATTCGCCGTCCACCCCGGCCTGGTCGACACCGGGATCTTCCCGTCCTGGGCAATGATCTTCATCCGCAGGAACGCCCTGACTCCCGCCGAAGGAGCCGACACCATCGTCTGGGCCGCCACCGCACCGGAACTGGAGAAAGCGAGTGGCGGTTACTACTCACGACGGCAGGAGCGGGTTCCCTCGGAGGTTGCGCTCGATGACGCACTCGCCGCCGAGTTATGGCGCCGATCTGAAGAGTGGTGCGCACCGGGTGGGGCAGGTTGAACCCAACTAGCGTGAAGGACATGAGCGAGGAAAAGGCACCCCTCTACTACCCGGCGTACCTCCAGCTCGACCGGATCCTCGACGCACAGACCCTGGAGAGTGCCCGGGACGGGCGCCCGGTTCACGACGAGATGCTCTTCATCATCGTCCATCAGGCGTATGAGCTCTGGTTCAAACAGGTCCTGTGGGAGCTGGACTCGATCCTCGGGCTCTTCGCCCAGGACACGGTCAACGAGGATGACATGGGGGTCATCCTCGGGCGGTTGCGTCGGATCACCGCCATCCAGAGTCTGCTCCTCCAACAGATCGATGTGCTGGAGACGATGACCGCACTCGACTTCCTCGAGTTCCGCGACTACCTCTTCCCGGCCTCCGGTTTCCAGTCGGCCCAATTCCGCCTCGTCGAGAACAAGCTCGGAGTCCGGCCCGGCGACCGCCTCAAACTCGAAGGCGCGGCTTACACCGCCCGATTCAACGCCACCGACCGGGAACTGGTGGTGGCAACCGAGTCCCAACCTTCACTCTTCGAGCTGGTGGAGCGATGGCTGGAGCGGACACCTTTCCTCGACCGTGGGGACTATGCCTTCTGGGATGCCTATCAGAAGTCGGTTCGGCATCGGATCGAGGCCGATCGGGCAGTGGTGGAGTCCAATCCGAATCTGACCGCCGAAGAGAAGAAGGCACAACTCGCCGACTTCGAATCGATACTCGGACAGTACGAGGCGATCTTCGACCCGGAGAAGCACGCCCACGAGGTCGCTGCAGGCCGTCTCAGACTCAGCCACCGTGCCTTCCAGGCGGCGCTGTTCATCACCCTGTATCGCGACCAGCCGGCCCTGCACCAGCCGTTCCGGCTCCTCGAGCTACTGATGGACATCGACGAAGGGTTCACATCCTGGCGGTACCGCCATGCCCAGATGACCCTCCGGATGATCGGTCGTAGAGTCGGCACCGGTGGATCGGCCGGGGCCAAATACCTGGAACGCTCCGCTGAGCGGAGTCGGGTGTTCGGTGACCTCTTCAACCTGGCGACCTTCCTGGTTCCGAGAGCGACCCGCCCCGACCTCCCCGAGGAAATCGTGTCGTCGATGAAGTTCCGCTATCAGTCGTGAAATCGGCATTCTCCCGATTCCTCGGATCTGACCCGGATCGCCTCCACTTCGCCGCCCACTCCCACCATCCATGGCCCGACATCAGCTTCGAGGCCCATCAGGAGGCGTGGCTCGACGCGGCACGGATGATCGACGACAAATGGGGGCACATCTTCGGGACGGTGATGCCTTCGGTGACGTCGAAGATCGCCCGGGCCATCGGGTTGCATGAGCCAGGAACCATCACCTTCGCACCCAATACGCATGAGTTCCTGGTCAGGATCTTCTCGCTGTTGCAACCACCGGTGAGGATCCTCACCAGTGACGCAGAATTCCACTCGTTCACCCGTCAGTCGAAACGATGGGAGGAAGCCGGTCTCGCGCGGGTGACCCGGGTCCCGGCGGAGCCCTTCGACACCTTCCCCGATAGGTTCGCCGAGCACGCCCGGACGGGTGATCACGACCTCATCTATCTCAGTGAGGTCTTCTTCGACTCAGGGTTTGTCGTCCCCGAGCTGGATCGTCTCGTTGCGACCGTCTCCGATGAGACCACCCTCGTGGTGATCGACGGCTACCACTCCTTCATGGCACGACCCACCGGTTTCGCCCCGATACAGGACCGGGCCTTCTTCATCGCCGGTGGCTACAAGTACGCCATGAGCGGAGAGGGCGTCTGCTTCATGCACTGCCCCCCGGGATATGGCACCCGACCGGTGAACACCGGCTGGTACGCCGGGTTCGGTCAACTCGAGTCGGGTGTCGACGGCGTTCCCTACGCCGGCGACGGCAGCCGTTTTGCCGGGGCCACCTTCGACGTCTCCGGGATCTACCGGATGGACGCGGTCCTCGGGTGGTTGGAAGAATCGGGGATGACACCCCGCACCATCTCCGCACATGTCGATCGACTTCAGCGGCTCTTCCTTGCAGGAGATGTGCAACCCGGGCTGCTGATCCCGGGAGAAGGACATCAGAGAGGCAACTTCCTGACCTTCCGGACCGACCAGGCCCCGGACATCTACCGGGAGCTTCACGACCGCAAGGTCATCACCGACTACCGCCGGGACCGTCTCCGCATCGGATTCGGGATCTATCAAGACACCGACGATGTCGACCGCCTGGTCGAAATCCTCACCGAAATCCTCTGACCGGACCCGTTCCTGTGGATAACCCGGGGAAAATTGTGGATAATGCCGGCCAATGTCACTCGTTCCACCATTGCGGGTGGTCCCCCTAGCCAATGTGTTGCGACACGAAGAGGTCGACCCGATACGGGTAGAGCAGTTGATGACCCGTCTCCGGACCGAACGCATCCAGGTCAATCCGGTCATCTGCGCCGCAGTGGGCGACAGGTTCGTGGTCCTCGACGGTGCCACCAGGACTGAAGCACTGCGGAACCTGGGGTTAGAAAATGTGGTCATCCAGGTGGTCGATCCGGCGACAGTGACACTGGAGACCTGGCACCACGTGATCCGCAACTGTCCCGCCGACGCGGTCATCGAGCATTTGGAACAGGAACCGTCACTCCTCTTCGTCCCCGACGATGGTGCACCAAAGGTGACTCCTGCCGAAGGTCAGCCGGTCTCGGTGATGGGCAAGGGAATCAGTGTCAACGCCACCCTCAAATCCCTGGTCGGTGCGTACGTGGGACGGTGGACGGTGAGCCGGATCATCGACCCTTCGGTGGACGTCGTCTCCTGGCGTTTCCCGGACTGGTCGGTGATCGTCGAGTTCCCCTGCATGATTGTGGATCAGGTCCTCAAGGCTGCACTTGGAGACGATCTCCTCCCGGCTGGAGTCACCCGGTTCCTGATCCCCGAGCGGGTCTTACGTCTCAACATCGATCTCAGCATCCTCGAAGGAACCGGAGATCTGGCCAGACGTCAGGAGGCTCTCGACGGGTTGATCCAGGCGAGGTCGAGGGCCGGCAGGGTCCGCCGTTATGAGGAGACCGTCGTCATCCTCGACGACTGACGCCCGGCGCCCCGGCCACCGCTAGCGTGCTGGAAATGAGTCTGTCCCACGGTCGCGACATGTTCTCTACGCCGGGCCCCTCGGTCATCCCCGACCGGGTCCTGCAAGCGATGCATCGTGGTGCCCCAAACATCCACGAAGGTGAACTGGTCGCCCTGACTGACACGGTGATCGCCGACCTCAAACGGATGGCCGGTACCGACGGCCATGTCGCCATCTTCATTGGCAACGGTCACTCGGTTTGGGAGGCTTCGATCGCCAACCTGCTCGCACCCGGTGACCGTGTCCTGGTTCTCGCTTCGGGACCGTTCGGGCACGGTTGGGCCGCCACCGCCGAACGGCTCGGTGCCGACGTCGAACTGATCGACTTCGGATTCCGGGAACCGGCCGACCCGGCCAGGGTGGAACAGCGGCTCCGTGAGGACTCCAAACACTCCATCCGGGCTGTACTCACCGTCCAGACAGATACCGGTTCATCGGTCCGCAACGATGTGGTGGCCCTCCGGCGGGCGATCGATGCCGCCGCTCATCCCGGTCTGTTGGGGGTCGATTCGATCGCCAGTTTCGGGTGCGAACCGATGCGGATGGACGAATGGGGTGTCGACCTGGTCCTCGCCGCCAGCCAGAAGGGGTTGATGGTGCCACCCGGTGTGGCCTTCACCTTCCACGGCGCCAGAGCCGAGGAGCGACGGGTCAGTTGCCCCAGCCCGTATTGGGACTGGGAGCCCCGGATCCGACCGAGATGGTTCTACCAACTGTTCTGCGGTACCCCACCCACCCATCATCTCTATGGCCTTCGCCAAGCCCTCGACATGATCAATGAGGAGGGCTTGGATAACGTCTTGAAGCGCCACGAAACCTTCGCCCGCGCCGTATGGGCCGCAGTCGAGATGTGGGGCAAGGAGGGTGAACTGCGGCTCAATGTCGAATCCCCGGGACAACGCAGTCATGCGGTTACGACGGTCAGAACCGGGCCCGGAGATGCCAACCGTTTACGGGACTGGTGTTCCGCCAACGGCGGCCTGACTCTCGGAGTAGGTCTAACCACTCCGGGTGAGAATGGTGCCAGCCTGTTCAGGATCGGCCACATGGGCCACCTCAACCCGCACATGGTGTTGGGAACGTTGGCCACCATCGAGGCCGGACTGGATGCGTTGGACATTTCCAGAGGTCAGGGGGCTATCGAAGCAGCAGCCGCCGAGATCGCCGCTGCCGTCTAGCCCTCGCCGATCACCGCGGTGCAGACCAGTTCCACCTTGGCTTCTGGCTCGAACAGCTCGCTGATTCCGATCAGGGCCATCGGGGGGAAGTGCTTTCCAAAGACTTCCCGGTATACCGCCCCGATCTGGCCCAGCCGTTCTCTGTACTCGGCCACCCGGGTGGTGTAGATGATCATCGATGTCAGGTCTGACGGTTCGCCTCCGGCGTCGGCGATGACCCTGGCGACGCCTCGGAGGGCAACGGCGAGCTGGTCGACCAGATCGTCGGGGATGGTCATGTCCGGGTTCTGGCCGATCATCCCTGCAATCTGGAGAAGCCGACCCGAACCGGACAATGCTCCGTAGCTGAACCCGATCGCAGGTGGGAGACCTTCAGGATTGAAGAGGTGGGTCCCGCTCATCGGCCGGTCCACTCCGGTGGGCGCTTCCCGGTGAATGCCCGATAGAACTCGGCATGGTCTCCGGTGGTCATCAGCAATGCCTGGGCAAGAGCCTCGAGTTCGATCGAAGAACCCAGATCCATGTCGAGTTCGCGGCTGATCAGCACTTTGGTGGCACCAAAGGCCATCGTAGGACCGCTCGCCAGACGGGCGGCCAGACCCTCAACCTCTGCGTTAAGGTCCTCGTCCGGAACCGCCTTCGAAGCGAGACCGATACCGACCGCTGACTCCGCATCTACCCGATCGCCCAGCAGCAGCAGCTCGGTGGCACGGCCCAGACCCACCACCCTCGGGAGCAGGTAGGCGGATCCCATGTCTGCCCCCGCCAATCCGACACGGGTGAACAGAAAATGGAACGAAGCCGATTCGGCGAGGATCCTGAAGTCGGCTGCCAGAGCGATAACCGCTCCGGCCCCTGCGGCGGTCCCGTTCACCGCAGCGATGATCGGGATCGGGAGACGACGCATCCGCTCGACCACGGCACCGGTCATCCGGGTGAACTCGAGCAAACCCCTGGAGTCGGTCTCCATAAGGGCGCCGATGATCTCGTTGACGTCGCCACCGGAACAGAAACCCTTGCCGGTACCGGTGATCACCAGGACCCGAACATCCTCGCGGTGTTCCAGTTCGGCAAGGAGGTCACGGAGATCGGCGTACACGTCGAAGGTCAATGCATTCAGCTTCTCCGGCCGGTTGAAAGTCACCGTGGCAACGCCATCGACGATGGCGAAACCGAAGTGCTGCCAGTCGGCCGTAAAGGGCACCGAAGCGCGGAAAGGGCTCATACAGGAGTGGACGGTACAGGCCTCCCGGCACGCCTCCTCCGATATCCGGCGGTAATTTGGCCTGGTGAATTCGTTGATCGAGGAAGCGGAACATTACGGAACCGGTCTCAAGGAGATCGCCGACGGGGGAAATCCGGGTCGGGTCAACCGGGTCCTGGTCAAGGCCATCGGAGATCTCGGGTTGTTCCAACGGCTTGGTGACGGGCTATCGGCCACCGATCTGTGTCGAATCCGTCAGGGTCTTGCCCGGAGCTGCACCGAGGCTGAAACCGCGTTCGCGGTTCAGGGTCTGGGTTCGGTGCCGATCCAGCTCTTCGGGTCCGACCAGGTCAAAGAGAGGTGGATGCCCGGAATCAGTTCGGGCGATTTGGTCGCCGCCTTCGCCCTGACCGAACCGGAGGCAGGTTCGGACGCAGCCAACCTGTCCATGACCGCCACCAAAGACGGCGGCGGGTTCCGGCTGAACGGAACCAAGACCTACATCTCCAACGCCCCGGATGCGGATGTGGCAACGGTTTTCGCCCGGACCACGGCAGACGCCGGGGCGCGGGGGGTCACCGCCTTCGTGGTGCCCACCGATGGGGTCACCGGCGAATCCATCGAGATGCTGTCACCTCATCCGATCGGACGGTGGAGCTTCGACGGAGTGTTCGTCCCCGACTCTCATGTTCTCGGCGAGGTTGACCATGGGTTCAGGGTGGCAATGACCACCCTCGACCTATTCCGTCCGAGTGTTGGCGCGTTCGCAGTGGGGATGGCCGAAGCCGCCCTCCGTATCGCGGTGGAGCATGCCCGGAGCCGGGAGGCGTTCGGATCGCCCATCTCGGAATTCCAGGGGGTCTCCCACCAGCTCGCCGACGTTCGCACCGCGATCGAGGCAGCCACGCATCTGGTCTATTCGGCGGCAGCGGCCTATGACGGGGGGGACCGGGAGAGTCTGACCGGAAAGTCGGCGATGGCCAAGCTGTACGCCACCGAGACGGCCCAGAAGGCCATTGATGTTGCGATCCAGGTGCTGGGGGCAAGGGGACTCGAGGCGAACTCGCCACTGGGCCACCTCTACCAGGAGGTGAGGGCCCCCCGGATCTACGAGGGGACTTCGGAGATCCAGCGAAACATCATCGCCAGGGAGATGTTCCGCGACCGGATCTGAGTCTCAGACGAGAGACCGGGTCTCAACCATGACGCATGCGTCGTAGAGCCAGTTGAAACCGCCCTCATCGAGCGCCTTGCCGAGCTCCCTCGAGAATGCACCCGGTTGAACCCAAATGTTGTTGACACCGGCGGCAGCAGCATCCTCCAGCACCGCGATGCCGTCCTCGGCGTGGACGACCATCACTGCCATCGATGGTGTCTCGGGAAGATCGGAGAGATTCGGCCATGCCGGGTCGCCGTCGACGGTTGACCGGTTGGGATTGATGGCAAACACCCGAAATCCCTTCCTTTTCAGATCCCGGTAGATGCGTCCGCCGTACTTTCCGGGTGTATCGGTGGCCCCGACCACGGCGAACGATGTGTCCGGGCTGTCCAGGAGTGATCTCAAATTGGTCATGTCAGGGTGAACACCTTTTCCCGACCCGGGATTCCGTCACGCCAGGCCGTTCCGCACCGTTTCGGGAATCGGCACCGGGCTCCTGGTCTCGGGGTCTATGAAGACAAACACCTCCCGACCCTCGGCGACCAACATGCCATCTGACTCCCGTTCGGTCTTCACCGCAACCGTCATGGAGGTGTTGCCGAACCTCTCGATCTCCGGAGTGGTGGTCAGCACGTCACCAAGTCGGGCGGCGGCTTTGAGGTCGATCTCGATCCGGACGGTGGCCAGGTCGACCCCGATTCCACCCAGTTCTTCACCTCCGAACCCGGCCTGTTCGAACCAATCGGTGATGGCGTCGTCCCAGTAGCGGGCGTAGTTGGCATTGAAAACGACAGCCTGCGGATCGCAGTCGGCGTATCTGATCTTCTGGGTCGTTGGCATAACCAGAAGTTAGCTACCGTCCCCCACCGTGGACACACTGATCGTCGACGGAGGACCCATCGAACCGGCGGATGTGGTCGCAGTGGCCAGAGGTCAGATGAAAGTGGTGCCGGGAGCCGATCTGCATGCCCGCATGGCACCGGCCCGGGCGGTGGTCGAGAGGGCGGTTGGATCCGACCAGGTGGTCTATGGAATCACCACCGGTTTCGGTGCCCTGGCAACGACCCACATCGGACGGGAGCAGACCGAAGCGCTCCAGTACAACCTGATCAGGTCGCATGCCACCGGTGTCGGGGACCCCCTCCCCGATGAGATCGTCCGGGCCATGCTGCTGCTCCGGGCACGAACCCTGTCCCAAGGACACTCCGGGGTACGGCCGGTCATCGTCGAGAAGCTGCTCGAGCTGCTGGAACGGGAGATCCATCCCGTGGTGCCATCCCAGGGGTCGGTGGGTGCGTCAGGCGACCTTGCTCCCTTCGCCCATCTCGCCCTCCCCCTGATCGGGGAAGGTCTGGTGCGGGTCAACGGCCAGGTGATGGGTCCCGCCGACGCCGGTTTCGAGGCGGTCCAGCTCGAGGCCAAGGAAGGCCTCTCGCTTCTCAATGGCACCGAAGGCATGACCGCCATGGGGGCCATCGCCCTGGAACGGGCGCGGAACCTGGTGAAGGTTGCAGACATCGCTGTCGCCCTCAGCATCGAAGCGTTGATGGGAAGCGCCCGGCCGTTCATCCCCGAAGTCCACGCCCTCAGACCTCACCCGGGCCAGATCATCAGCGCGGCACGCACCGCGGCGATCCTCGAAGGATCCGAGATCGGTGATAGCCATGCTCACGACTTCGACCACGCGGTGCAGGATGCGTACTCGCTCCGCTGCGCCCCCCAGGTGCATGGTGCGGTGTCCGACACCCTCGACCATCTTCACCGGGTGCTCGCCACCGAGATGGGGTCGGTGGTCGACAACCCGATCGTCCTCCCGACCACAGGCGAAGTGGTGTCAGCGGGGAACTTCCACGGTCAGCCGCTGGCCTTCGCACTCGACTTCGCCACTATCGCCGTGGCCGAGCTGGCCTCGATCTCCGAGCGCCGCACCGATCGGATACTCGACCCGGCCCGATCAGCGGGTCTCCCTGCCTTTCTCGCCCCCAACCCGGGACTCAACTCCGGATACATGATCAGCCAGTACGTTCAGGCCGCCCTGGTCGCCGAGAACCGGGTCCTCTCGCATCCGGCCTCGGTTGACTCGGTGCCCACGTCGGGCAGTCAGGAAGACCATGTCTCCATGGGATGGGGTGCCGGTCGGAAGCTCCTGACAGTCCTCGACAATGTGCGGCGGGTGCTCGCCATCGAGATCCTCTGTGCGGTTCAGGGGATCGAACACCGGCGACCGCTGCGACCATCGCCGACAACCCAGCGGGTGGTGTCTTTGGTCAGAGAACAGGTTCCCCCTCTGACGGACGACCGCGTCCTTTCGGGTGAGATCGAGACCGTGGCCGGGATGATCGCCGACGGATCGATCGTTGGAGCCGTGGATGTCTGATCTGGCGGTGACCGGCATCGGTCATCTGACCACCAACCTCGGGGACCCGATCACCGATGCGGTCGTGGTCATCCGCGACGGACTCATCGAGTACGCCGGACCTGCCGGCGACGCCCCGGAGGTCGGCGACATCCGAACCCTCGACGTTGAAGGGGCAGCTGTCCTCCCCGGATTCGTCGATGCCCACACCCATCTGGTGTTCGCCGGTGAGCGATCGGACGAGTTCAGAAGGAAAATGGCCGGTGAGGACTACACCGCGATACTCGAATCGGGTGGTGGCATCCTCTCGACGGTCAGGGCGACGCGCACCGCCACTGAGGACCAGCTCTTCGAAGCCGGCGTCAAACGTGCCCGTCGGATGCTGGCGGGTGGTACCACCGCCCTCGAGGTCAAGTCGGGATACGGTCTCGACCTCGAGACCGAGTTGAGGATCCTCGGTGTGGCAAGGAGGATCGGTCAGGAGCTCGGAATCCCGGTACGGACCACATTCCTCGGCGCCCATGCGGTGCCTCCCGAATACGACCGGGATGGCTACGTCACCGAAATGATCGACACCATGCTCCCGGCGGTCGTTGGTCTTGCCGATGACTGCGACGTGTTCATCGACAGGGGTGCCTTCACCGTGGACGAGGGTCGGGCCATCCTCACCCGTGCCAGAGAACTCGGACTTGGACTGAGGGTCCATGCAGAGCAGCTGAGCCATACCGGGGCGGCGATGCTCGCCGCCGAACTCGGTGCCATGAGTGCCGACCATCTCGACCACATCACCCCTGACGACGCCGATGCCCTGGCTTCAGCAGGTGTGGTCGCGGTCCTGACACCCGGTGCCTCGTTCATGATGCGGGAGAGCCATACCACCGGACGGCTGCTTCACCAGGCCGGGTGCGATGTGGCGATCGCAACCGACTGCAACCCCGGTACCTCATACTTCGAATCGATGGATCTCATCATTGCCCTGGCCGTGGTCCAGATGGGTCTGACCGTCGAGGAGGCGATCTTCGCCGCAACCCGGGGAGGGGCACTCGCCCTCGGCATGTCGGATCGGGGTGTCCTCCGGTCGGGAGCTCCGGGAGACCTGGTTGTGCTCGACGCACCGTCACCGGCCCACATTGCCTACCGTCCCGGATCCAGAATCGTGGCCCGCACCGTCATTGCCGGGGACACCCGTGGATAGACCGAGGGTCGACCCGGCGAAGGTCGAGGCGTTCCTGGACCGTTTCGTCGGCATAGCGGCCGGGACCACGACGATCGCACTCCTTACGGTGGCTGACCGTTCCGGACTGCTCGCTTGGCTCGGGAAGGGCGCAGGTGGAACCCCATCGGAGATCGCTGCTGCCACCGGTCTCGACGAACGATACGTCCGCGAGGTCTGCTCCGGACTTGCCGCCGGTGGTGTGCTCGAACACGAGGACGGAAGCTTCTCGCTGCCTCCGGAACATGCTCTGTTCGTGGCGGACCCGTCCAGTCCCTATTTCATGGGGGGTTGGCTCGACATGCTCCCCGCCATGGTCGAACAGATCGACGGTGTGGCCGATGCTGTCCGCCATGGTGGGGGTGTCCCGTTCGAAGCGTTCGGACCCGGTCTGATCCGGGGTCTGGACCGTGCCAACGGGCCGTCGCAGCGGATCCTTCTCATCAGGAAGTGGCTCCCGGCCGTTCCCGGGCTAATCGAACGGCTGGAGGAGGGCATCAGGGTGGCGGATATCGGATGTGGAACCGGGACGGTGGCCATCCAGATCGCCACCACCTTCCCCAACTCGAGCGTTGTGGGGTTCGACGTGTCGGATGAGCTCCTCTCCATCGCCCGGGAACGGGCTGCGGGTGTCCCCAACGTGACATTCGAGCGGGTGCCCGTCAGTGAGATCCCGACCACGCCTGGGTTCGATCTGATCACCAGCTTCGATGTGATCCACGATCTGGTCGACCCGCTGGGTGGTCTGCACAGGATCCGTGAGGCGCTCGCCCCTGGCGGCTGCTATCTGATGATGGAACCGAATGCCAGCTCCGACCTGGACGACAATCTCCACGATCACGGAACGCTCCTCTACGGGATATCGACCCTTTACTGCATGACCCAGTCGCTGGCAGAGGGCGGTGCGGGTCTGGGTGCGGCCTGGGGTCGGCAACAGGCGGAGGCACTGGCGGGCAGGGCCGGGTTCTCCAGGTTCGAGCCTCTCGACGCAATCCAGAACCGGTTTTCGTCGTTCTACCTCCTCAGCTGAGGAGGGACCCTCAGGATCCGGAGTCGATCCATTCCGGGACCGTTGCCGGCCCGGCCCCGCCGGGACAACGCTCGATCTCCTTGAGGATGCCCGCCATCGGCCCGGTGCGGTGGACCTCCAGGTTCTGAGGGATGCCGCATCGGATCAGATCGGTTCCGACCCAGATGAACTCCCATGGTTCGGGGTTGGGACCCTGGTTCTCCACGTCATCGGGGTAGGAGGGGATGAATCCATAGCGTTTGGCCACCTCGAAGTTGCGGGCAGCGAGCCAGGCGTACCCGGGTGTGGATCGAAATCCGCCGTAGGTCCCGTTCGGGTATCTGAAGTCGATGGCATAGCCGGTGTGGTGCTTGGACAGACCGGGCGGGGCTGCCCAGGTCAGGGCGCGTTCGATAGCCGCTTCGGAGGTTCCGGTGAGCCGCTCGTTGAACATGATCCGCTGGGTGGTCAGCGATCGGTATGCGGAGCGGGCGATGAAGCCCATACCGTTGGCCCTCGCCTCGGCGTTGAGAGCCGTCCAGGCTTCGGCGGCGAGAGGCTGCATGACGATCCCGGCCTGTCCGAGACGGCCGGAAGCCACCGGCTGGGGGACATATCCTCGGGCCACGGCCAGATTGAAGATCCTCTCATCGACGGTGTCGTTCCCGGTCACCGCCTGGTATCCGACCGGGAGATCGAGGTTTGGCAGGGTGTT
>CAYNSP010000028.1:0-18102 GCA_964400035.1 uncultured Acidimicrobiaceae bacterium
CCTGCCTGGTTCGCCGCTCCCCAATGGATGTCCTCGATGGCCGTCGGATCAAGGCCGGGGTTGCGGGCCATGAGTCGGGCCACGGTGTGGGCTGCCAAGTCGTCCGGACGGACCAAGGCGAGGTGCCCGCCGAGCTTGCCCATGGGGGTCCTGCACCCGTCGACGATGAAGATGTCCATGTAGCTGCCAGGGTACCTTCGGAGATGTCCGCAGCCTGATCGGGGGCGGGCAGTTAGGGGTAGGGTGCAGTCATGGCCCGCCCATCACAACTCCACTTCACCGAGTCCGAAGAAGCCAACCAGCTACTCGCCGGAGACGGCCTGGCCCTCCTCATCGGGATGCTGCTCGACCAGCAGTTCCCCATGGAGCGTGCCTTCTACGGGCCGTATCTGCTTCAGGAGCGTCTCGGGCAGCCACTCGACGAGAGGTTGATCGCCGGGTACGACCCCGAGGAACTCGAGTCGATCTTCAAAGGCCCACCGGCGATCCACAGATATCCGGGATCCATGGCGAAGCGAACCCAGGAGTTGTGCCAGGCGTTGATCGACGGGTACGACGCCCGGGCGGAGAACCTGTGGGAGACTGTTGCCGACGGAGAGGACCTCTACAGACGGCTTCGCGGACTTCCCGGGTTCGGTGAGGCGAAGTCACGAATCTTCGTTGGAGTCCTCGGCAAACGGCTGGGTATTCAACCCCCCGGCTGGGAAGAGAAGGCTGCGGACTGGCCGAGCATCGCCGATGTGGCCACCTTCAAGGACGTCGAAGTTCTCCGGCTCCAGAAGAAGCTGATGAAGGAATCGAAAAAGGGGTGAAGTTCGCTCAACCAACGACCGATCTGTGCCGATACGGAAATCGCAGGGAGGACCGGAACTTTGGAAGGACAGATGCATCTCTCGGGTCAGCTCTCGGATTGGAGCATTCAGGATCTGCTCTCAATCATGCAGGTCACCAAGAAGACCGGCTCCCTCGACATCTCCGGTGAACGTCGTGGCCGGATCCATTTCCGTGGTGGGGCAGTAACCGGCGCTGAGCTCTCCGGCTCAAAGGGCAGCTACGTCGGCTCCGATCGCGGAGCGATCGCCGACATCCTCTATGTCCTCTCCGGTCTGACCGAAGGTTCCTTCTCGGTCGGTGCCGCCGACGGTCCCGAGACCAGCGGGTGGAGTGTCGAGGACATCCTTGAGGACGTCGAATCCCTCAGGATCCTCGAAGGCGAAGTCATCGATGCCGGACTCTTCGAGGCCGCTGGCATCCGTCTCAACCCTGCGATCAACAGTCCGATCACCATCGATCCGGAAGACTGGGGTGTGTTCGTGTCCCTGGTCCAGCCGTTCTCGTTCAACTACCTCGAATCCAAGATGGGTCGTGGTGGCGCAGTCCGGGTGTTCCATACCCTGCACCGACTTGGTGTGGTCTCGACGATCCCGAACGATGACGACGAGTCTGAATGGCTCGACCAGATCGCTGACGAGATCGCCCCGGAACTCCAGGAGCCCGAGGTGCCGGCACCGGCTCCGGCCGAAGCCGCCGTATGGATTGAAACCGGAAAGGCAGAAGAGACCCATCACGAACCTGAAGGTGCCCGTGGTGTCTCCGCTCCGGCTTCAACCACGTTGACCGACGGCGTCTACGACGAGATCCGGCGTCTGCGGAGCAAAGTCTCGGACCGCTAATCCCACCCCGGTCGGGCTAACTTGCGCCGATGCCCGACAGGAGTCCGTTCAATCCCGACCGTCCCCTCTTCATTGGTATTGGTGGCGGCACGGGATCCGGCAAGACGACCATTGCCCAGGCCGTCGTCGAGAGTCTTGAAGACCAGGTCGCTCTGATCCAGCACGACGCCTATTACCGGCATCAACCCGAGATCAGCTACGAGGAGCGGACGAAGGTCAATTACGACCATCCGTCGTCGCTGGAGACGGAACTCCTTATCGAGCATCTCAAACTTCTCAGGGAGGGCGTGGGCATCGAGCGACCCGTCTACGACTTCGCTGAGCACCTCCGGTCCGACGAGGTCGTCTTCGTGGCCCCGGCACCGGTGGTGATCGTCGAAGGCATCCTGGTCCTTGCCGAACCGCTTCTCCGCGCCGAGTTCGACCTGACCATCTTCATCGACACCGATCCTGACGTTCGGCTCGCCCGTCGTCTCCAGCGTGACATCTCCGAACGGGGACGCACTGTCGAGTCAGTGCTCAACCAGTGGTTCGCCACCGTCCGGCCGATGCACATCGAATATGTCCAGCCTTCGATGCGGTACTCGGACCTGATCATTCCCGAGGGTTTCAACCGGGCGGCGGTGGCGACGGTGGTCGAGTTGATCAGATCCCGATTACCTCGAAGTAGACCGAATCTGAACCCATAGAATCACCCGACGTTGTCACCTACGGTCGCGATCATCGGTGTTGGAGCCATGGGCCAGGCCCTGGCCTCCGGGCTGCTTGCCGCCGGTTGGGGAGCCGACACGATTTCCCTCTGTGTCCGGCGGCCGGAGCGTCTCAACGAGCTTGCCGCCACCGGCTGCAGCGTCACCCTCGATCCTCTGGAAGCGGTATCGGGTAGCGAGCTGATCGTGGTGGCGGTGAAACCCAAGGACGTCCCAGGACTTTTGGAGACGCTTGCCGGGAGCATCACCGCCGACCAGACGGTGCTCTCACTCGCCGCAGGTGTCACCACCGCCACCTATGAGAGCGCTCTTGGAGCGGTCCCGGTGATCCGGGCGATGCCCAACACGCCTGCCCTCGTTCGACAGGGTGTCACCGGGATCGCCACAGGTAGGTATGCCGGTGAGGCAAACCTTTCCCTGGCGGAAGCCACTCTCGGGGCGGTCGGATCGGTGCGGCTGATGGACGAGTCGCTCCTGGACGCGGTCACCGCGGTGTCGGGCACCGGACCGGCATATGTCTTCCTGCTTGCCGAGGCCCTCACCGAGGCGGCGATGCGGGAGGGTCTGCCCCGGGACATTGCCGAACGGTTCGTCAGCGAGACCATCCGCGGTGCAGGGCATCTGCTCACCGAAACCGACAGGTCGCCGGCTGAGTTGAGATACCAGGTGACCTCTCCGGGCGGGACCACGGCCGCTGCGGTCCACGTGCTCGAGGAGCGGGGGTTTCGTGCGCTTGTGGAAGATGCGGTGAGGGCTGCTGCGATCCGATCCCAGGAACTTGGTGGTTCGGCGGAGCCTGCGGACGCGTGAGCCTGTTCACCCGATTCATTGTCGCCCTCACCCGTTGGAAACCATTCGAGAAGCTGATCACATCCACCCGGCCGGGCCGCGCCCTGTCCAGGCGTTTCGTTGCTGGCGACACCCTTGACGAGGCGGTGGCAGTTTCGAGAAGACTCAACCAGGAAGGTTTCCGGGTCTCCCTCGATCTGCTCGGTGAGGAGGTATCCGACAGGGATGCCGCTCAGCGGGCTACCGAGGAGTACCTGGAGGGTCTGAGACGGATCAAGCAGGAAGGCCTCAACGCCAACATATCGGTCAAACCCACCCAGCTGGGTCTGGCCATTGATCCTGTCCTGGCCTACGAGAACATCTCCCGTCTGGCTTCTGCCGCAGCTTCGATGGGGGCCACAGTGACCATCGACATGGAGGACTCCAGGTACACCGAGGCCACAGTTGAACTGTTCGAGAAGGCCCAGCGCGAGCATGGCAATCTCGGTATCGCCATCCAGGCGGCGATGCGAAGGTCCCCCGACGACCTCGCCCGATTGATCCCGCTCGGAGGGCACATCCGGTTGTGCAAGGGGGCGTATGTGGAACCGGAAGAGGTCGCCTTGACCTCGCGACCGGCGATCACCGAGGCATACGCCGAGCAACTGAAAGTGTTGATGGCGGCTGAACAGACCATGCCCGCTATCGCCAGTCATGATTCGAGGCTGATCGACCTGGCACGCGAGCTGGCACGTGGCCGAAGCGGGCCATTTGAGTTCCAGATGCTCTTTGGAGTCAGACGCGAGTTGCAGCGCGCATTGGTGGAAGCCGGATTCGAACTGAGGGTCTACCTCCCGTACGGGTCCGAGTGGTATCCGTATCTGTCCAGGCGGCTCGCTGAACGACCGTCCAATCTGTGGCTGTTCCTCCGGGCGGTGTTCAGCCGGTCATAACCTCTGGTGTGGTGAAGCGTGACCGGGAGGTTTGTACCCTTGGAGCGTGCCCCCTTCCCCGGAACTGCTCTTACGGCTCGCCTCGATCCGGACCATCGACATCACCACCTACGGTCGGCGAAGCGGATTGCCCCGTCGGGTCGAAATCTGGTGGTTCCATATCGACGGCCGGTTCATCATCACCGGGACGCCGGGAAAGCGTGATTGGATGGCCAATCTAAGGGCCAACCCGGCGCTGATCGTCCACGCCGCCGGTCTCGACCTTCCCGCCCGCGCCGTGGAGATCGAAGACCCCGGCTTCAGACGTGTGGTGTTCACCGATCCGGCCACCCGCTGGTACAACTCGATGTCGGAGCTGGACGCCCTGGTCCGGACCTCCCCGATGATCGAGGTGATCTGGGAGTGAAACCTACACCGGGTGACAGATGGATCCCCGGGCACCACACCTACACTCGACCGTCATGGCCTTGCTGACCGAAGAGAAGAAGGACGTCGTGGTGGGTCGTCGTCGCCCCCGCGTGTCCTGGATCCTCGAGATTCTGGGAGCTGCCGGGGCCGTGGGAACACTGCTGCTCGGTATCGGCGGAGCCCTTCAGGAGCATCCGGTGTTCGAGATCGGTCGCGAGGTGTTCGGCAACATCCCGTATTCGATCGAAGTGGTGTTCTACGTCTCTGTGGCCACCTTCATCTGGTTGATGTTCCACCTGTTCGCCCGACGGGCGGTCAGCTGGGAACAGGGTCGGAGCGATCCCCGCACCGGGCTGATCAGCCAACGGATCAACCGGTTCGCACAGGGTCTGAGCATGAAGACACTGATGCGCGATCCCCGTGCCGGGGTAATGCATGCCGCCATCTATTACGGATTCATCATCCTTTTCCTCGGGACGGTCACTCTCGAGATCGATCACCTGCTGCCCCCGAATCTGAAGTTCCTCCACGGCAGTTTCTATCTCGGGTACTCAGCAATCCTCGACCTGGCCGGTCTGGTCTATCTCGGTGGTCTCGCCATGGCCCTGATCGGGCGTTACGTCTTCCCGACCTGGCGGATCAGGTCGAAGACGAAGCCTGAAGACGCTGTGATCCTGGCACTCCTCGTTGCGGTCGGGGTCACCGGGTTTGTTGCCGAGGCCGCCCGGATCTCTCTGGCGGGTCGCCCGTCCCATGAGGTGTGGTCGTTCATCGGATATCCGCTGTCGTCCCTGTTTGGTGGGAACTCAGTAGGGACCGTGCACCAGGTGAGCTGGGTGGTCCATGTCGCCACTTTCGTCGCACTTCTCGTGGTGATACCGATGACCAAGCTCCGTCACATGTTCACCGCCCCGGTGAACCTGGCGCTCTCGCCGAAGTCCCGACCCAAGGGGGCGATGAGGGAGATGCCCAACCTTCTTGAGGCTGACGACATCGAAACCATCGGTGCCAGCGTCGTCTCGGATCTGACCTGGAAGCAGATCTTCGATACCGACGCCTGCACCATCTGCGGACGCTGCACGTCGGTCTGCCCGGCCAATATCACCGGCAAGCCGCTCGACCCGAGGGAGATGGTGATCAAGACCGGAGAGGTCGCGGCTTCCCTGGCCGGGGTGAGCCCGCCGGTCGGCTCCAATGCCCTGCTGGAAGGTGCGGGCTCCCTTTTCGAGAGGGTCGGTTCGGATGAGGTATTCGCCTGCACCACCTGTCGGGCCTGTGATGAGATCTGCCCGGTCGGGATCGAGATCGTGGATCGGATCCTCGATATGCGACGGTATCTGACCCTGATGGAGTCTGATTTCCCCGCAGAGTTGGGCAAGGCCTACATGGCGATGGAGAACCAGTCGAACCCCTGGGGGATGAGCCAGCAGCAACGGGGGGCCTGGACAGACGAGCTCGATTTCGAGATCCCGCGACTCGGTGAAGATGGGCGGACCAGCGCCGAATACCTCTGGTTCGTCGGTTGTGCCGGGTCCTATGACGACCGCAACCGCGCAGTGTCGGTGGCGTTGGCCAGGTTGCTTCACAGTTCAGGGATTGACTTCGCCATCCTCGGGATGAATGAGGTGTGCAACGGCGATCCCGCACGACGGTCCGGCAACGAGTTCGTGTTCCAACAGCTGGCCCTGCAGAACATCTCCAACTTCGAGGAGTTCGGGGTGAAGAAGGTGATCACCCAATGTGCCCACTGCTTCAACACAATCGCCAATGAGTACCCACAATTCGGTGGGAACTACGAGGTGGTGCACCACAGCCAGCTCCTGGCCGAGTTGCTCCGCCAGGAGCGGATCAAGCCACCACTCCGTGACGACGGCACACCCAAGAAGATTGCCTACCACGACGCCTGCTACCTCGGGCGGTACAACGACGTGTACCTCGCTCCCCGTGAAGTGGTCGGGGCGTCGGGTGCCGAAGTAGTGGAGATGCCCAGGCACGGGACCCGATCGCTGTGCTGTGGAGCGGGTGGGGCTCGATTCTTCATGGAGGAGAAGATCGGCAAGAAGGTGAACGTGGAACGTGCCGAAGAAGCGATCGCCACTGAGGCCGATGAGATCGCCACGGCCTGTCCGTTCTGTTTCGTGATGCTCGATGATGGGGTCAAGGAGTTGGGGGCCGAGGGAGTGCGGGTCCGTGATATCGCCATGATCCTGGCCGAGGGCATCGTCGGAGACACTTGAGGGGCAGCCGGAGACTGATCGCCGGGTTAGTGCTGATCGCTCTTGCGGGATGCGCACCGGCCGACCTGGCACCATCGCCCACGGTGCCGGAGCCGACGAGCACCACTCTCGCCGGTCCGACCACGACGACGCTCTCCCCGTCGGCAGGGGCGGTGCGTTTCGAAGCGTGTCTCCGCGCCGAGGGACTGGAGATCGCACCCATACCACTGGACGGTCGGGGGCGCCTACGTCTCGAACTGGTACTGGCCCGGGTTGATTTTTCGGTTGCGGCGAACGTGGGTGCCCTGGACCGGTGTGCCCACCACCTCACCAGTGGCGCCTTGTCCCTGGACGGTTCACCGGTGATGAAGCAAGCTGTCATGGAGATGCTCAACGACTTCAGCGTCTGTGTCCGATCCCGGGGGGTTCGTGACTTTCCCGACCCCCGTCCGGATTTCAACGGGGTGGGCACGCCGTATCCGATGGATCGGATCCCTTTCCATCATCCCGGACTCCAGGATGCGGTGGACGAGTGTCGTGACAGGATGAGGTCATGACGACCGCTCCAACCCCGGTGATAGTTCCGGGTACGGATGAAGACATCGATCTCGATCGACCGTGGAAGGTGGTGGTCTGGAACGACCCGGTCAACACCATGTCGTATGTGGTCTATGTGTTCCGCAAACTGTTCGGGTATGACGAAGCGAAGGCGACCCGTCTCATGCTCGAAGTGCACAACGAGGGTCGGTCGGTGGTGGCCGAGGGACCGCGTGAGAAGGCGGAGTTCGACTGCTACCGACTGCACAGCCACGGTCTTTGGGCGACCATGGAACAGTGAGTCATTTCACGACCACCCGGAAAGGCATCGTCGCCCACTTCTCCGACGTGGAGAAGGAGTTCCTCAGCGATGTGGTTCCCTTCCTTGCGGGTATTGGTGAGGAGGACGATGATCCGGCGTCAACCCGCCTCAATGTTCCCGTCTACCTGGACAATCCCGAATCGAATCAGGAATGGTGGCGTCTCATGGGCCCGGAGCTGGGAGCCTCCCGTACGGCTGATCGGGAATTGTTCTCGAGGGTGGTGGGTACCGACGGATATGTAATGAGGGACGGTGAGGCCGACGCATTCCTCCGTGTCATCAACGAGGCGCGTCTTGCCCTCGGGGCACGGATGGGCCTCGAAATCGAAGAGGATCACGACCTCATCCCCGAGGAGGTGCGATGGCCCCTGGATTATCTGGGGTGGCTTCAGGAGGAGTTGACCGCGGAGCTATCCAGGCATCTTTGAAGCTACCCTCAGCGGGTGCCAACCGCCGCGGTCATTCTGGCGGCCGGGTCCTCGAAACGACTCGGTCGCACCAAGCAACTCGAGCCATGGGGTGCCACCAACCTGCTGGGTCATGTGATGGAACGCATCCGCTCATTTCCGGTGGATGAAACCTGGGTGGTCTTGGGCCACGAATTCGAGCGGATCCTGGCCGAGACCGATACCGGCGACGCGGGTGTCATCGAGAATCCCGGTTGGGAGGAGGGGGTTGCCTCATCGCTTCGGGTGGCTCTCGATGCTCTGACCCGGCTCTCGCGGGCGGAGAGAGTCCTCATCCTCAAAGGTGACGAACCCGAGATCTCAGGGGAAGTGGTGGCGGAGCTGTTGGCTTCCCATGGCCGGGCTGGCAGACCGGTTTCGGTCCCGAAGTACCGCTATGCCGTCGGATATCCACTGCTGGTGGACCGGTCCCTCTGGTCGCGGCTGATGTCCATGGAAGGCGATGACGATCCGTTGCGTTTGTTGAAGGCGCATCCCGAGTGGGTCAACGAGGTGTGGTTCCCCGACAGCCCTCCTCGTGCGGTGACGACTGAAGCCGATGTCGCCGAGCTACGACCCCGCGTCGGTCACTAGAGTCGGACGAGGTTCCATAGTTCTGCGGAGAGGGAAATGGCTCGTATCGATCAGGTGGCGGGTATCGACCAGAAACAGGCAACACGTCTGAGGAAGGCCGGTGTCAGGACCAGCAAGGCACTGATCGAGAATGCATCCACCCAGAGAGACCGGAATGAGCTGGCCCGGAAGACGGACATCAGTCCCCGGGATCTCCAGATATGGGTGCACCACGCCGACCTACTCAGGGTGAAGGGGGTCGGTGCCGAATATGCCGAGCTTCTCGTTGCTGCCGGAGTCGACACCATAAAAGACCTGCGACGTCGCAATGCCACCGCCCTGGTGGCCAAGATCATCAGTCTCAACGGAACCCACAAAGTGGTCAATCGACTCCCCACCGAGGCGATGGTGGAGGGATGGATCGCCGCCGCCGCCGAACTCGAACCTTCGATCAACTGATGCCGGAAAAGAATGAAGGGGCCTCTCGGGCCCCTTCATTCTTTGTGTGAGGAGGATGAGATCAGGAAGACTTGGTGGTCTTCGCTGAGCTCGTCTTCGCAGCGGTCGACCTGGTGGTCTTGGCTGCAGAAGCCTTAGCAGTGGTGCTCCGGGCGGCGGGCTTGGCCTGAGCCTTCGCCGGGGCCTTTGCGGTGGCCTTGGCGGCCGGCTTGGCGGCCGGCTTTGAGGCTGGCTTGGAAGCCGGGGCCTTGACGGCCTCTTCGATCTCGGTCTTGACCAAGGGCTTCTCGGTCTTCTCCGGACGGAAGGAGGTCCTCCAGGTGGCGAGCATGTCCTCGAGCTGATCGCGCAGCTTGGTCACCTGCTCCTTGGCCTGGTCGAGGTCGACCTTGGCCGAAATCTCCTCAACGACCTTGCCTTCGCTGATCCGGTTGATCACCTTCTCACCTTCGGCGGCCCAGACGTTGAGCTTCTTCTCGGCGGCCTTGGCATACTCGGCACGATCCTGGACAAGCTTGTCCTTGATCACGCTCATCTGCTCGGTCGCCTTGCGAGCGGCTACCACCGGGGCACCCACTGCGGCGTACATGACGCTCTTCGCTTGCATTTTCATTACTCCTGTGTCTCTTCGGGTCTTGATCCGTTGGTCCGGACCAGAGCCCGGTACATGTCGAGAAGCACCTTCTTCTGATCGGCTGCCAGCCTCTCGTCGGCTTCGATCGCCTCGAACACGGTTGCCGGCGGCAGGTCTTCGTCGATCAAACCGGCCTTCGAGTACAGCGAGTTGGCCGAGATCTCCAGCGCCCGGGAGAGATTCTTCAGGATCTCCGCCGATGGTCGTCTGATGCCCCGCTCGATCTGGCTGAGATACGGGTTCGAAATTTCCGCTTTCTCGGCGAGTCGACGGAGCGAGAGATTGGCCCGTTCACGCTGCTGGCGAATGAATTCGCCGAGGTCGGAGTGCTTGCTCTCGTTCACTTTCCGAAAGCATACAGCAATCGCAAACTTTTGCAAGCACGGGTTCGCTCTTGGCGAACGGCTCAGGCGAGGTTGCCTCCGACCGCCTTTCCAAGGATCCAGGCGACTACACCGCCGAGACTGGCGATTATCAGGTTCTCGAGACCGGACCGGATCCAGCCGGAACGGCTGACACTGGCTTTGACCACCCCGACCAGGAAGAGACCGACTGCTGTGATCGCCGAGGCCCACACCAGGGCCAGCCGCGCATCGTCGATGAAGGCAAAGGGGAGTACGGAGGTGAGAGAGCCCGCCATGAAGAGGAGCCCGGAAAGGAGCATGGCCCGGTAGGGCGACCGACGCTCGGAGTCGACGAAACCGAACTCCAGCGCAGCCATCGCGTTGAGCAGTGCTTCATCGTTGGTCTCGAACCCGGCCATGACGCCGGGAAGGTCTGGTTCGCGCACACCCATGCTGGTGAAGAATCCGCGCAGCTGTTCGAGTTCGCTATCTCGAAATCGGGCGATGTGCTCGCGCTCCAGCGTCAACTCGGCTGCGAGCACCTCATCCTGGGACTTGGTCGCCAGATACTCACCCGCTGCCATCGATACCGCACCGGCGAGTGCGCCGGCGATGCCGGTTAGGAGGACCTCGGATGCGGCCAGCCCACCACCAACAACACCGACCACGAGGAGGAACATCGACACCAGACCGTCATTGACACCGAGAATGATGTCTCTCCAGTACTGCCGGGTTTCGCCGATGTGAGGTTCGTAGCCTTCGGGGTAAGCCTCGGTGACCTCCATGGGGTCATCGTAGCCGGTGCCCCCGGGGTCCAACTTGAAGTCAGCACTGGGACCACCAGGCACTACCGTTACCACCCAAGGAGCTGTGATGATCATCGTCATGCACCCCGATGCCACCACCCAGGAGGTGGCGGGGGTGGTCGACAAGTTGAAGGCACTCGGTGCCGATGTTTCGGTCACCACCGAGGGTGGGCGCACCGTGGTCAACGGGTCGATCGAGTCGCGCCTCCAAGATGAAGCTCCGTGGGACGCACTTCCTGGAGTGGAAAGAGTGATGCCGGTGGTTGCCGGTGGGCGTCGGGTGGGGCGCCAGTTCAAGACCGAAAGCACCGTGGTAAGGGTCGGGTCGACGCAGGTGGGTGGAGGCACCTTGACCGTGGTTGCCGGGCCGTGTGCCGTCGAAACCCGTCAGCAGATGCTTGAGACCGCGGATGCGGTAAAGACGGGTGGAGCGACCATTCTCAGAGGCGATGCATTCAAGCCGCGCACCTCGCCATACACTTTCCAGGGTCTGGGCAAGGCGGGGCTGGACATTCTTTCAGAGGCCCGTGATAGGACCGGTCTTCCCTTCGTGGCGGAGGTGCTCGATCCTCGCGATGTCGAACTGGTCTCCAGTTACGCCGACATGATCCGGATCGGTACCCGCAGCATGTCCAACCACGCCCTGCTTCGGGAGGTCGGCCGACAACCCAAGCCGGTGATGTTGAAGCGGGGGCGGGCGGCGACGGTCGAAGAATGGATCGACGCGGCCGAGTATGTGATGAATGAGGGGAACCCCAACATTGTGATGGTCGAGCGGGGTGTCCGGGGGTTCGACAATTCGGCCCGCAACACATTGGACATCACGGCGGTCCCGTTGGCCCGTCAGCTGACCCATCTTCCGGTCCTGGTTGACCCGTCCCACGCCAGTGGGCGTCGTGACCTGGTCGCTCCACTCGCCAGGGCCGCCATCGCTGCTGGCGCCGACGGGGTGATGCTCGATGTACATCCCCGACCGGAGGAGGCCCTGGTCGACGGCGACCAAGCCCTCCTGCCCAGCGAATTCAACACGCTGGTCACTGAGCTTCACGCGGTGGCTCTTGCGGTCGGTCTAAACCCCTAGGCCGCACCAGAGGCCGGTTCGGTCACACTTGTTAGCCAAGTAACTGGAGCAGTGCGGCCGATCCTGCAGCGACTCCCACAGGGAGACAGTCGTCATTGACACGGAAGGTGGCCGAGTGGATGTCTCCACCACCTGTGGCGGCGCCCAATCGGAAGAGGGCGCCCGGGATGCGGTCGAGATAGGCGTAGAAGTCCTCGCCTCCCATGCTCATCTCTACCGGCACCACATTTTCCTCCCCGATCGCCCGGGCCATCCCCTTGGTGGCGGTTTCAACGATGTCGCCGTCGTTGACCACCGGTGCCACACCCTGGACATAGTTGAGCCGATGGGTCGCCCCGGTCGGTCTGAGGAGGTCGGTCAGTGCGTTGTCAACGATTCCGGCCAGCTCGCCCCATATCGCTCGGTCCCCGGTTCGGACTGTGCCGGTGAGCTGGATTCGTGTCGGGATGACATTGGGGGCGTCCCCACCATGGATCGACCCGAACGCGGTCACTACCGGGATCGCCGGGTCTACCGCAGTTCTGATCCGCTCCGGTATTCCGGTGACGACGAGGGCTGCTGCTTTGAGCAGGTCCACGGTGTTCTGAGGGCGGGAAGTGTGGCCACCGGGACCCTCCAGCACGATGGTCATGCCGTCGGTGCTTGCGGTGATCGGGCCGGTCTTGAATCCGACCTGACCGGCGGGGAGCACCGGGTTGACATGGAAGGCGATGATCGACTTGAGCCCGTCGATCAAACCCTCGTCGACCATTATCCGTGCGCCACCGGGCAGACGTTCCTCGGCGGGCTGAAACAGGAACCGGACCCCAGCTGGCAGGTCGAGTCGGGAGAGGACGGCGGCTATTCCCACACCCACTGCAGCGTGTGCGTCGTGTCCGCAGGCGTGCATCCAGCCGGGATGCTCCGACCGTGGGTCGTTCTCTTCGGGTTCGTCGATCGGCAACGCGTCGATGTCGGCGCGAAATGCCACCAGCGGAGTCCCCCCGACGTCGGCCCAGAGCCCTGTTCCACCCGGTCTGCGATGGGGGGAGATGCCGTGTTCGGTCAGGGTGTCGAAAAGCAACCGTGTGGTCAGGTGCTCCTCATGACCCCGCTCCGGGATCCGATGAAGCGCCCGGCGTAGTTCCACGACTGAGGGCGCGATTTCGTCGACCATTTGGTAGAGGCGTTCGAGCATCGGCGGTGCAGGCTAGACCGGAATCAGGTCTGACCTACTCGAAGAACAGGGATTCGAAGGTACGACGGGCACGGCGGGTGTGACGGCGATAGTCCTCCCTCAGTTCCGAGTGTCGGGTGTATCCAAGGCTGGCAGCCAAACGAGCCAGGTGATAACCGTTGACTGGAAGCGAGTCGGCCGCCTGACCTTTTTGGAGATGGAGTCGCAGACGCACCTGTGTCAGGAACCGGTACGCCTCATGCAGTGCATTGAAGTCCGGGCTCTCGATGATCCCGTCTTCGTGAAGAAGTCTGAGGGCGGGCAGTGTTCCGGTCACCCGGTGGGCCGGATTTCGACCACCGTGTTGAAGCTGGAGAAGCTGGGTGAGGAACTCGACATCCGATAACCCACCCGGCCCGAGTTTGAGATGAAAGTCGGGGTCCTCGCCCGGCGGTATCCGCTCCGACTCGACCCGGGCTTTGATCAATCGGATCTCCCGGGCGATCTCGGGTTGGAGCGTCGGTCGCCACACCACCGGCTCGATTACATCCATGAAGTCCTGGAGCACCCCGGGGTCGCCCGCTACCGGTCGGGCCCTGACCAGGGCCAGGATCTCCCAGGGCTGTGCCCACTCCAGGTAGTAGCGGCGGAAGCCTTCCACCGATCGGGCAAGTGGGCCTCTCCGTCCTTCCGGTCGAAGCTCGGCATCGAGGAGATAACCCTCCCCGTATCTCCCCGGTTCGGAGAGAACCTTCCCCAGATCGGTGGCGAGACGCGGACCGCGGTCCCGTTCGCTCTCCCCGGCATATACATACATCAGATCGATGTCGGACCCATAGGACAGCTCCCTTCCACCCCACTTGCCCATTGCGATGACCCCGAAGCCATCGGACCCTCCCAGGACGTGGAGTGCACCGACCATGGATGCGTCCGCACTGTCGGAAAGGGCCTCGAGGGTCACTTCTGCGTCGACCCGATCCAGAACGTCCCGCGAGGCGATACGGAGTTTCCGACGACGGATGAAACGGCGGATGGTCCCGACCCTGACATCGAAGTCAGGTCGTGAATCGATCAAACCGATGAGACGCTCGGCGGCGCCAGCAGCGTCACGGATGTCCCAGTTGGGTTCGGGTTCGGCGAGTCTCGGGATGAATTCTGGAATCCGATCGAGAAGGTCGCCGAGAAGCCGACCGGTCCCGAGAAGCAGACAGAGTCGTTCGCCGGCTTCGGGACTGTTCTGGAGCAGGGTGACCAGCGCACCGTGGTCAGTGGTGTTGGCGAGCAGGAGCCGCAGTTGGGCGAGTCCCAGATCGGGATCAGGTGACTGTGACAGCCAGTCGAGGAGGAGGGGCAAGACCTGTTGCATCGCTCTCGAGCGACGACTGAGTCCGCCGGTCAGGTCCTCGAAAGCGCGGGTGGCGGCGGTCACGTCGCGGAAACCGAGAGCGGTCAGTCTGAGCCGGGCGGCGGTGGTGTCGAGCAGGGCAGACTCCACTCCGACCAGCGAGTCGAGAATGGGTCTGAAGTAGAGCCTCTCATGAAGGTCCCGGACCTCCCTGCGGACCCCGGCGAGACGGCGGTCCAGTTCCAGGGCCGGGTCGGGGCCGAGTCCCAGGCTCCGCCCCAGACGTTCCCGATCCGCCTGGGCCTCGGGGACGAGTTGGGTCTGTGCCAGATCCCAGATCTGGATACGGTGCTCCAGCTTGCGAAGGAACCGGTATGCCTCCCCCAGACGCTCGGCTTCGTTCTCCTCTATGTATCCGTGCGCCCCGAGGGCGTTGATGGCGTCGAGGGTGGCCGGGACCCGGAGATCCGGGTCGAAGCGACCGTGCACCAGCTGCAGGACCTGGACCGCGAATTCCACGTCCCTGATCCCACCCGGTGCGCGCTTGATGTCCCGGGGCGGTGCTTCGGCCTCTGCTCTCGCCTTGAGAAGCCGGATGCTCCGCAATGCTTCGACATCGAGACCCTGCTCCCAGATGAAGTGGTCGGCCATTTCCCTGAACCTGGACCCGAGTTCGGAGTCGCCAGCGACCGGTCTGGCCTTGAGTAATGCCTGTAGCTCCCACGCCTCACCCCATCGGTCGTAGTAGGCCCGGTAACTGTCGAGACTCCTGCTCAGTGGACCGACCGTCCCCTCCGGTCGGAGATCGGCATCGACATGGATTGCCGTGCCCTCGAAGGTCGGCGACGACAGGTCGGCCATCAGTCGGCTGGCGATGGCGATGGCAGTGGTCCGCGCTTCCGTCTCGGCCCCGTTCGGTGGCTCATGAACGAAGACCAGGTCGATGTCGGAGTAGTAGTTGAGTTCACGTGCCCCCCACTTGCCCATGGCGATCACAGCGAAGGGGAGCTCTGCTGCGAGGGGATGACGGATGGCCACAGCCGACCGCGCCCGGTTGAGGAGGTCGACCGTCAGGGCATCGATGCCATCCGAGAAGAGACGTGTCGATTCCTCGACATCGATCTGACCGAGGAGGTCGTCCCCGACGATGGGCACCAACAGGGCGCGGAGCCTGATCGGGACCGAGTCCGCCGGACCGGCCCCCCGGATGATCCTTGGATGTGTGGCCATGCCATTGCCCAGCGCCCGACTGGCACCGGCAACCGCGGCGACGCGGCGGAGGATCTCGGGGTGTTCGACGAGGGCAGGATCGCCATCGACGATGGCACGGAGCCTCGAATAACCCCCCTCGGGGTCCGCAGTACCCGCAACCGCATTCCTGAGAAGATCCTCGACCACGGTCTCAGGTTATGTAGGACACCAACCTCAGGTTGTGCGCCCCCGGATTCTCCGGGGAATGGGGCGATGCTTGGGCCGGGCCACCTCGTAACCTGGGTGTATGACATTCCGGGTGGCCGGAGCACAGCTGAATCTCCATGTCGGCGACATCCGGGGCAACGAAGCACGCATCGCCGGGATGATCCGTCGCGCTGAAGCTGACGGTGCGGACATCCTGTTGACACCCGAACTCGCGCTAGCCGGGTATCCGCCAGAAGATCTGGTCAACCGTGCGGACTTCGTCGACGCCAATCGGGAGGCGGTCCGGCGGCTTGCCGAGGTGACCGGTGAATGCGCCGTTGTGGTCGGATTTGTCGATTGGGCCGAACCCAACCACTCAGGCGCCGAGGATGCGGGAACGAGAAGTGTGGCCAACGCTGCTGCGATCCTCCGTCGCGGCGAGATCGTCGGGGTCTATCACAAGATCCTCCTCCCCAACTACGGCGTGGTCGACGAGGACCGCAACTTCGCCCCCGGTTCAGATCCGGCCAGGACATGGGAGATCGGGGACGCCGTCGTCGGGGTCTCGATCTGCGAGGACATCTGGGTTCCCCACGGACCACCGGCGGCCCAGGCGGCGGCGGGTGCCGGGATCCTGGTCAACATCAATGCTTCCCCATTCCACAGGGGAAAGGCGGTCGAAAGGGAGGAGATGCTTGCCGATCGGGCGCGGACGGCAGGTGTCCCGCTGGTGTACCTGAACCTGGTCGGCGGACAGGACGAACTGGTTTTCGACGGCGCATCGGTGGTGTTCGACGCGGCCGGCCGGGTCATCCACCGATCACCCCAATTCGAGGAGGACTACTTCGTCGTCGATGTGACCTCCGATCGTCAGGGCGAAGACATCTCTCCTCTCCTCGACCCCATAGAGGAGGTCTATCGGGCCCTGACCACCGGTCTCGGTGACTACGTTCGAAAGAACGGGTTCAGTGGGGTGGTGGTCGGCCTCAGCGGTGGCATCGACTCGGCGCTCACCGCAGTCCTCGCCGTCGACGCTCTCGGGGCCGATGCGGTGCGTGGGGTCGGGATGCCGTCTCGCTTCTCCTCGCAGCACTCCCTGGACGATGCCCGTGCCCTGGCCTCCAATCTCGGAATCCGTTTCGACGTGATCCCGATCGACGAGGTCTACCAGGCCTTTCTCGACAGTCTCGCCCCGCTATTCGAAGGCACCGACTTCGGGACCGCAGAAGAGAACCTTCAGGCTCGGGCGCGGGGGATGTTGTTGATGGCCATCTCGAACAAGTTCGGGCCGATGGTGGTGTCGACAGGCAACAAATCGGAGATGGCCACCGGATACGCCACGCTCTACGGGGACATGGCTGGTGGATATGCGGTCCTGAAAGATGTGTTCAAGACGCTGATCTACGACCTATGCCGTTGGCGCAACAAGGACGGCGAGGTGATCCCGCAGAACACGATCGACAAGCCGCCGTCCGCCGAACTCCGTCCCGACCAGTTCGATTCCGACTCCCTCCCTCCTTATGAAGTCCTCGACGGGATCCTGGAGAGATATGTGGAACGTGACATGTCGGCTTCTGAGATCGGCGCCGACGGGTTCGACCGTGCGACGGTTGCGCGCGTCACGGCCATGGTCGATCGGGCCGAATACAAGCGACGTCAGGCGGCACCCGGAGTGAAGATCACCACCAAAGCCTTCGGTAAGGACCGGCGTCTGCCTATAACAAATGCCTTCAGACCTGGAGAGCAATGAGTACTTCGACCATCCTGTTCAATGGCAAGCCGTCCGACGGGATGGTTCCGGTCACCGACTCGTCGGTCCTCCGGGGGGATGGATGCTTTGAAGTGATCAGGGCCTATGGCCCGGTCCCGTTCCGGCTCGAGGACCATCTGGACCGTCTCGCCCGAAGTGCCGAGCGTTTGGACATGGACCTTCCTCCTGTCGAAGATCTGGCCAACTGGGTGAGGCAGTCGGCCGAGGAGTTTCCCGACTCCGCCGTCCGAATCGTTGTCACCCGCGGTTCAACTGTTCCCGGGGTCGAGGGTGGGCCGCTGGTCATCGTTTTCGCACACCCTTCCGGGGCTACCGATCAGCCTGCCCGGCTCTACCCGGTGCCAGCACCCTGGCATGCCGCCGGTGAGCCGTGGGAGCTGGCCGGGGCCAAGATCATTTCGTACGGGCCAAACCTGGCCGCAACCCGGACCGCGAAGAAGGCCGGATTCGAAGACGCCCTCCTACTCACCACGTCGGGGATCATGCTGGAAGGGCCGACCTT
>CAYNSP010000029.1:0-17875 GCA_964400035.1 uncultured Acidimicrobiaceae bacterium
GTGCTTGTACACCCGACCAATTGGGGACCGTGACCTGGTGGAACTTGCGGATTGGTCAACTCGCCGCTTTCCCATGCTGAGTGACATGCTTCTGTTCCTGAGCCGTCTTCGATTGAAGGGGCAAAGCGGTTGGAGTCGAGATCGGCTGCCTCGAAGCACACGATCATGTGAGGTTGGGACAGATTGGAAACGTAGACCGCTCCAGCAGCCACCACCAGCACGGCGAACATCGGAGCGATGCGTCGTAGTGTCTTCCGCCGCCGCCGCCGGGCCTTTATGTTCTGCAGTACTCGCTGGGCTTCCGGCGAGTCGGGTCCAGGGACGTCCTCGGGTCTGACTATTGCCGCTTTGAGCAGTCTGGCAAGCTCGCTGATGTCGCGTTCGCGCTTCATAGGGCTGCCTCTCCGTCCGAAGGGTCATCCCAGAAGTCAGGCAACTGCTCTCTGAGGTGTTTCCTAAGCCGATGGATCCGACTGTTGGCCGCAGCTTCGGAAATCTCAAGGCGGCCAGCGATGTCGGAGAGCGACGTGTCTTCAAGCATAAGCAGCAACAGCTCTCCGTCTTCCTCGGACTTGAGGCGTGCCGCTTTGAGGAGGTCACGGGCGATGGAGGACGCCGAGTAGTCCTCCTCGTAGGTGTCGCGCCTGGGGTCCAGGACGCCGATCTTCGCTCGCAGTCTCTCGAAGCGCAGCTGCGACCGCGCATGGTTGGCGCAGACCTTTCTAGCGATCCCGTAAACCCAGAGCCTGAGTTCGTCTGACGCGACTGGCAAGTCGTCCCATCGTCGGTCCACCACGGCGAACACCTCTTGAACTACGTCAAAGGCGTCATCGCGCCCCACACGGTTTGTGGCATACACAACAAGGTCGCGCCATAGCTCAGCGTATACGTCATCGAAAGAGCCTCGTGACTCCCCCTCGGGCACAGCCCAAAGGTAACGCCTTGCACAGGTCTAGGGGTAGAAAACAGAGGACACACGATTGTTCCACCCACTGATCATTGTTGGGGACCATGTGTTTGCTTTGGTGAGAGCGAGCGGATACCAGTCTCCGCCACCAAAGGCGAAGTCAGCGAAGATTGCGTCACAGGCACCCACCTGATAGGACGATGTGCGATTGTCAAACCCGTACGCCGAGAGATTCAGCCAGAACCCGCTTCCTGCAATCGTCAAACGCGGTGTCCCGTAGTAGGTGAAGTCGTAGAGGTGCAGCGAACTGCTACAAGCCAACAGGCTTGCTGATCCACTCTGGGATTCCAACTCGACTAAGCGCTCATCTGCTTCCTCGACAGTTCGGAAGCATTCGACTACCTCGAGAAGGTCGGGCCACACGATGCACGCTTGCGCTTCCTCCCAGTCGTTGGCGATGTCCAAGGGCCTGCCTTCGAAGATTGCGACAACCTTTTCTTCCTCGGATGGCGAGATGTCACTCCCACCGGTCGAACCAAACACCAAGATAAGGGCTAGGAACACTGACCGCACGGAAACCTCCTTTTATCGACTCCTCGCTATGTACATGTCCAGATCCGGCCGTTCCCTCGCGAGTTCTTTCCAGATGGCAGTGGACCAGCTCGGGCGAGCCTTCAATCACGGATTCGTCAAGTAGCCGTAGAAATCGTGCTTCCCGCCGACGGGCGGATTGAACACTTGGTGGTTCTCGACCTCGACGCTGGGACCCCAATCAGTCGGACTCCGCCTGTTGGCCATATCCCCGGGATCCCAGAAGTTGACCCACATAGGAAAACTGGCCGGGAAGATGGGTAGAAAGCGGCGTAGTGGGTTCCAGGCCAAGGGAGAGCCAGCGGTAGCGAAAGACTTTGGGATCGAGTACCACGATGGCTACGGAGTCTTAGCCCACGATTGAACCGAGCGAGTGACCGATCAGAATGTCTGGTTGACCCAACTCCTTGACCCTTTTTCCAAGATAGTCGCGAACGCCTGAGCGCAGCGACTCCGCCGTGATGCACCAGGGGGCGTCAAGGCTCGCAGCCATCCGCAAGACTGCCCTAGTCCTAGTGGGTCCCGTTGGTAGGAGTTCGGCACGCGGCTCCTCGGACAACTCCGCCGCCTGCAGAGCGAGGAAGTCGGCCTCCATCGCCTCCTCAAGGTCTTGCATCGAACCGAGTGCCGTTGGCAAGGACCGGCCTTCAAGTACGGATAGCAGGCTCACTTTTGTCCATGAAGACTCAAGACCAATTGACGCTGTCCATGGGATGTCCCATCAATCTGTACATGTCCAGAAAGTGTGGATTCCTCGCGCGACGACCCGCCCGTAGGAACGAATGGTGGGTTAACAACACTGATGTGACGGATTACAGCCCGCTGTCCGTAGGCGTTCTGGATGATGGACTCCAGACAGTTGGCGCGGGGCGGGCGATGAAAGAGGTTCCAGTCTTGGAATACGTCATCGACTGGGGGATGGTCTTCGAGAACCGATAGCTCACCTCGATGGACTTGGTGCCAGAAGGGGAGGTTTCGAATCTAGCGATCTCAGCGGCGCTCGGATCTATAGGATGCCAACAGTTCACAATCTTGAACTTGGGTTTTGGGGAAAGCCCGATGGTGTGGCGGTCGACGGAGGCGCTATGGCCCCAACCGAGATCGGAAGGGCGATCTGAGTCTCCCTGAGAAAGTTCTGTGCCTGACCCGACTGCAACCATTTCGCAACCCAACTGCCCGTGACAGGCTGGTACGGGCAGTGTCGGGCGTTCGTCGGAGTCCCCGTAGTCATTGACCGATTGGTACTCTCTGATACTCCTTGTGACGGGCTTGCCAGGATTCAGGTTCCTGTGATCGCAAGATCGTGGGGGTTCAAGTCCCCCCTCGCCCACGTTGATCTTCGAAACACCTTCCCGTCCCCGCCGACGTGTCGTCACCCGGGTGGTCTGGATCGTCCTGATCATCGGAGCGGTGGTCCTCGGGCTCGTCGTCTCGGCAGCCGGCACGGAGACCAGGCTCCAGATCGAATATCTGACCGAGATTCAGGATCACGCCGTCCAGATGTCCCGAAACGGCGACACGCTGGACCGGATCGCCAACCGGCTGTCCACCATCTCCCGGGACGAGTTCGTCACCGCCACCAATTCGATCATCGGAGACATCGAGACCGCACTGGCTTTCGTTGAAGACGACCCTCCGGTTCTGTCGGTGATTCCGGTGCGATCCCTTTTCCGTCAAGCCTTGGGTTCGTGGCATGCAGGGATGGAGGGTTTCGCGGCCTCGATCCTTGATGCCTCTGACAATCCCCTGGATGCCACGGTGGTCGACCGGATCGCCCAGGCACTTGCCGATCTGAGGGCGGGAGACGCCCTGTACCTCAGGCTGTTGGGAGAACTGGACCGCGACGACCTCCCCGACCCGCTTTCACCCCTCCCTCCGGTGGTGGTAGCTCCCGGAGACGGAGGCCTCCTCGCACTAGCCAACAGCTATGCGGTGGACGCCCGGATGGACACCAACACACTCACCCTCCGCCCCGGTCTCCGGGTGAGTTCGGTGATCTCCGACCCCGATTGGCAACTCGACACCAATGAGTCAGCCGTGGTGATCGCCACGGAGACCATCAGGTTCTCGGTGGTGATCTCCAACACCGGCAACGTCGAATCCGGGATCCAGCATCTGGCCCTGGTGCTCGCCGGGCAAGCCGGACAGGAGTCCCAGCTCCTGGAGGTCCCGGCCCTCCGACCGGGACTGGCGGTGACCATCGAGTTCGAACCGTTCGAGGTCTCCCCCGGGCAAACCTATGTGGTGACTGCCACCCTGCAGGGAGTCACCGAAGACCTCGACTTCACCGACAACGCCATCTCCGTCGAGTTCACGGTCAACACGGACTGACCCCTCGACCTCCGTTCTGTGCGGAAAATTCCCGGTATAGCCGGTGAAAACCCGCACAGAAGGGTTTGGGGGGCGGGTTGGTACCATTCCCGACCCCATGCTTGATCCGAGGATTCTCCGGGACGACCCCGACGCGGTTGCTGAGTCGCTACGACGGCGCGGGTCGAAGATCGACCTCGATGCTCTGATTGCCCTCGACGGGGAACACCGTGCCGCCCTGGTCGAGGCCGAGACCCTCCGCGCCCGCCAGAAGGAGGCAGGGAGGGAGATCGCCAACCTTTCCGGGGAGGACAAGGAGAAGGCGATCGCCGAGGTCGCCGAACTGGCTACAGCCGTGAAGGAGGCCGCCACCCGTGCGGATGAACTCGGAGAGCGCTTCCGTCTCGCCTGGCTGGAAGTCCCCAATCTGGTCGCTCCCGACGCCGCCGACGGATACACCGACGCCGACAACCTCGAAATAAAACGGGTCGGCGAGGGTCTCAGCGAGGGAACCGACCATGCCACCCTGGGTGCGCGCCTCGGTGTGATCGACACCGTCAGAGCCGCCAAAGTGTCAGGGAGTCGCTTCGGGTACCTGCTGGGCAAGGGTGCCCTGCTCGAACTGTCGCTGGTGCGGTGGGCGATGGACCATCTCACCGCCTCCGGGTTCACCCCCGTGATCCCGCCGGTCCTGGTCAGAGAGCACGCCCTCGAAGGCACAGGTTTCTTCCCGGAGGCCAGGGAGCAGGTCTACGAGATCCCGAGGGACGAACTGTTCCTGGTCGGCACCGCCGAGGTCCCTCTCGCCGCCTATCACGGCGATGAGATCTTCGAGCCCGAGCAGCTCCCGATGCGTTACGCAGGCTTCTCGACGTGTTTCCGCCGTGAGGCGGGGACTTACGGGAAGGACACCGCGGGTATCTTCCGTGTCCACCAGTTCGACAAGGTCGAGATGTTCGTATTCACCACCCCGGACGAGTCCGCAGACGAACACGACCGGCTTCTCGCTGTCGAAGAGGAACTGGTCCAGCAGCTGGAGATCCCCTACCGGGTGGTCAACGTTGCCGCCGGAGATCTCGGGGCATCGGCCGCCAAGAAGTACGACATCGAAGGCTGGTTCCCCGGCGAGCAGGCCTTCCGTGAGCTGACCTCATGCTCGAACACCACCGACTTCCAGGCGCGTCGGCTCAAGATCCGGATCCGCGGTGAAGCAGGCAACCAGGTCGCCCACACCCTCAACGGGACGGCCTGTGCGGTGGGTCGGACCATCCTGGCGATTCTGGAGAATCACCAGCAGCCCGACGGGAGCGTCATCATCCCGGAGGCGCTCCGCCGGTACACCGGGTTCGACGTCATCGAGCCGTGAGTGAAGTCTCCGATCCGATCTTCGCCCGGATCGCCGCCCGATACGACCTGATCAACCGGATCCTTTCCCTCGGCCAGGAGCGGAAGTGGCGCGCCAACGGGGTCCGGATGCTCGAGCCGGGGATCGTCCTCGACCTGGGTTGTGGTACCGGGGACACCGACTTCGAGGGTCGTCAGGTGATCGGCATCGACCCGGTGATCGAGATGCTGCAACTGAGTCCGGTCGAGGCACGGGTCGTCGGGGTCGGCGAAAGGCTGCCACTGACGGACGGGTCGGTGGACAGCGTGTTCAGCGGATACGTATTCCGGAATCTGACCTCTGTCGCGGCGACCCTCAACGAAATCCATCGGGTCCTGAAGCCGGGTGGGGTGGCGGTGGTGATCGACCTCGGTCGACCGGTCAACCCTATCGCCAGGGTGTTTCATCGGATCGGGACCGCGATCGTCCTACCTCTGGTTGGTCTGGTCGTCGCCCGTGCCGCCAGGGATTACTGGTATCTCCATCGAAGCCTGGACTCCCTGCCCCGACCTGAGATCCTCTACGCGGGGGGCCCACTCGAGGTCGAGGAGATCTGGCGGTCGGGGCTGTTCGGTTTCGTCTACGGGGTGCGCCTCCGGAAGAAGTAGGCAGGTGTTGGGCCGGGGGGAACTACGGGCCCTACCCCACTCCCTTCGGGTGTGGGGTCCCCTTCCCCCAAGCCTTCCGGCCTGGGGGACGAAGCGGGTCTACCCTCAGCGGATGCGCTGGATCAAACGGATCGCCGCAGGCCTGGTCATCCTCTTCTTGCTCTTCACCGCATTCTTCTTCTGCACGGTCCGCCGCTCCTTCCCTCAGGTTGACGGCGAACTCGGGGTCGGGGGCCTCAACGACCGGGTCGAGGTGATCCGCGACGAGTGGGGCGTCCCCCACATCTTCGCCACCAACACCGACGACCTGTTCTTCGCTCAGGGATACACCCATGCCCAGGAGCGGTTCTGGCAGATGGACTTCTGGCGCCACATCGGGGCAGGTCGACTCTCCGAGCTCTTTGGCGAGGACCAGGTCGACACCGACAAATTCCTCCGCTCGCTCGACTTCACCGGCCTGGCCCGTCAGGAGATGGCGATGATGGGACCCGAGGAACGTGGAATCCTCCAGGCGTACGCCGACGGTGTCAACGCCTATCTCGAAGATCAGAGCAAGGCTTCGATAAGTCTGGAGTACGCCATCCTGGGTCTCCAGAACGGCGACTACCAGATCGAGCCTTGGGAGCCGATCCACACCCTCACCTGGGCGAAGCTGATGTCATGGGATCTGAGCGGGAATCTCGCCCAGGAGATCGACCGAACCGTCCTTGCCCGCATCCTTCCGGTCGACCGCGTTGAACAGCTCTACCCGGGTTTCCCCGACACCCACCCCTACATCCTTCCTACGGCCGCACTTTCCGGTGACGAGCGGCGGTCGCCGCAACTGCCCGACGAGGCGGTCGATTCACTGGTGCGTGTGGGCGACTCCGCCCGCCAGCTCTGGGCGTTGACCGGGGGCGGTTTCGAAGGGATCGGCTCCAACAACTGGGTCCTCAACGGGGCGAAGACCCGATCGGGTATGCCGCTGCTGGCTAACGACACCCATCTCGCCATCCAGATGCCCGCGATCTGGTTCGCCAACGGTCTCTTCTGTGAACCGGTGGGGCCAGCATGTCCCTACCGGGTGACCGGCTTCTCCTTTGCCGGGGTGCCGTCCGTCATCATCGGTCACAACGAGCGGATCGCCTGGGGCGTCACCACCCAGTCGGTCGATACCCAGGATCTGTTCATCGAACGGCTCAACCCTGACAATCCCGACCAGTACGAGGCGAACGGTGAGTGGGTCGACTTCGAGAAACGCACCGAGACGATTCGTGTGGCCGGTGGGGAAGACGTGACCTATGAGGTCCTGGTCAGCCGCAACGGTCCCATCGTCTCGGGGACTCTGTTCGACGAGGACGAGTTCGACGGCAGCGCCGCCATCCAACGGCCAGCGCGGTACGCGGTCGCCCTGGCCTGGGAGACCCTACGACCCTCGACCCTGGTCTCGGCGGTCCTCGGACTCAACACGGCAGCCAACTACAACGACTTCCGGGCCGCTGCCCAGAAATGGGACATCGCCGCGCAGAACCTGATCTACGCCGATGTCGAAGGGAATATCGCTTACCAGTCGACAGGGCGGGTGCCGGTGCGGGCTAACGGTGACGGCCGCTATCCGGTGCCCGGCTGGACCGGCGAATACGACTGGGTGGGTGTGGTCCCGTTCGGGAACATGCCATTCATGCTCAACCCTCCGGGGGACTTCATTCAGACCGCCAATCAGTATGTGATCCCGTCCTCGCAGCAGCCGTTCCTGACCACCGACGGCGGACATGGCTACCGGGCGGCCCGAATCCACAGTGTTCTCGCGCAGTCAGACGAGCACTCCGTCGCCACGATGCAGGCGTTGCAGTTCGACAGCAGGGACGGCGGTGCAGCATTGGTCATTCCCCATCTGCTCGCAGTCGACCCTGATGGAGACCAGGGAGTGATGGCCATCCAGGAGGAGCTTCAAGCCTGGGCCGAGGGCGACGACCCGCTCCAGGCCCGGGGTGACTCGGGTGCGGCCGCGGCATACCAGGCGACCTGGCGGCATCTCCTCGCCAACACATTTCACGACGAACTCCCCGAGGATCTCCGGCCGTATGGCGGTGGGAGGTGGTTCACCGTGATGCGTGATCTGCTCGGGACTCACGCGGATCCGTACTGGGATGACGTATCCACGGCTGCAGTTGAGGTTCGAGACGACATCCTCCTCAGGTCGATGGAGGACGCCCACGCCGAACTGTCTTCGCTGTTCAAGTCACGTGACCATTGGGCGTGGGGTGTGATGCACACCGCCGAGTTCCGCAACCAGACTTTTGGGAGATCGGGGATTGGCCCGATCGAGTGGCTGTTCAATCGATCGGCGCCCCTGCGTGTCAGCGGGAGCGACGCGTTAGTCAATTCGAATGGATGGAACGCGTCGGTCGGGTATGAGATCGACTGGATCTCCTCACAACGGCTGGTAGTCGATCTAGCCGACTTCGACCGATCCACCTTCCTTCATTCGACCGGGCAGTCCGGTCACGCCTTCCACGCCCACTACCGGGACATGATCGAGCCGTGGACCGATGGGGTTCAGGCCCCGATGTTGTGGAGCCGGGATGCCATCGTCGAAGCCGGGGTCTCAACCCTGGTGCTCCGCCCCGAGTAGTCAACTCAGGGGAAGGTTGCCCGGGCGGGCGGGTAGCCTTGAACCATCGTGTAAGCGGGGCGCTAGGGGTGCCCTGAACCCGAAATCCTCTACATGCGGGGCCGAATCCCCCGCCTGAGGGGTGCGACGCACCGTGGGCTTACCAGCCCATGGGGTCGGGAACGCGGTGTTGATGATCGGGTCCCGTGCGGCGGAGCGTCATGAATCTGGTCAGGTCCGGAAGGAAGCAGCCATAAGTGATCTGCTCCGGGTGCTGCGGGGAAGCCTGATCGGAGCTGGCTACCTACCCCACCGGTGTGCACCGCGCCTCGAAGGCGGGGTCACGACTCTTTGCGTTGTTCCAAGCCTTTGGGAAGGGCGGTCGCTCTCACCATGACCTCTTCTTCCTTTCGCTGAGGCAGGCGTTCCCACCAGGACCGGCGAAATAGACCGCCCACCGCAGGTGTTACCTTCCCTCGCCCATGAACCTGCGCCGCTTCGGACCCACATTCCCCCGTCTGTTCACCGCGGCGATCATTCTGGAGCTCTCCTTCTCGCTGCTGATCCATGTTCCCGGGTATCTGAGCGAACTGGGTGCGACAGAAGGGATGATCGGTCTCCTCTTCTCGGCTGGCGCTCTCGCCTCCCTGGTGATGCGTCCCCTGCTCGGTCGTATCCTGGATCTTCGCCCCCGGCGGACGATCATCCTCATCGCCGGTGCGGCGAACGTGGCTGTCCTGCTTCTTCTTGCGACGACCGCCGTGTGGGGACCGTATCTGTGGGCACTTGTCCTCCTGCAGCGGGTCATCCAGCTGGCCCTGTTCACCACGATCATCACCTATGCGGTCGACTCGATCAGCATCTCCCGTCGGACCCAGGGCCTGGCCATCTACGGGCTCAGCGGCCTGGTCCCGATCGCGGTAGGTGGTCTGGTCGGCGACATAACTATCGGAGCCCTCGGGTTCGTCGGACTCTTCCTGGCATCGGCGGCAGCGTCTTCGGTCGCCTGGTTCTTCTATTACACCCTTCCTCCGATACCGGTGGCCGGAGTGGAGAAGCGTCGTGGGTTCTGGCAGGCGTTGGGGCAGCGGAACCTGCTGCCGTTGTGGTTGGCCACTCTTCTGTTCAGCACCGGGATGGAGGTGATCTTCATCTTCACCCGGACCTACGTCGACACCCGTCAGATCGGTACCACCGGCGCCGTGTTTGCGGTCTATGGAGCGAGCGCCGCGACCCTGCGGATCATCGGAGGACGTCTCTACGACCGTTTCCCCCATCGGTTGATGCTGGTCGGGGCGATCGTGGTCTACGGGATCGGTCTGAGCGTGCTGGCGATGGCCGGGTCGCTTCCCTTCGTTCTCCTCGCCGCCTGCCTGTCAGGGTCGGCGCATGGGATCGCCTTCCCCCTGCTCTCCAGTGAGGTGGCGAACCGGGCCAGGGAGTCGGAGAGGGGTTCGGCGATGTCGGTGTTCACCTCGATCTTCGACATCGCCGTGTTGGCCGGGGCACCGGTGGTGGGGATGCTGATCGACAACTTCAACTACCTGGTCGGGTTCGGCGCCACCGGACTCGTTCTGATCGCGGGTGCTCTGACCTACGCCGTGTGGGATGCCCGGATGGTTGCCGCTGATTCAGCCGCGGCGCTGAGTAAAGAACTCCTCTAAGAGTTGACGCGACCGGTCGGCGAGGACGCCTTCGACCAGTTCGACACGATGGTTGAGCCGGGCATCTTGGGGGATGTTGTACAGCGACCAGGCGGCGCCGGCTTTCAGATCGGCGGCGGCGTAGACGATCCGGTCGAGACGGGCCAGTACTGAGGCCCCAGCGCACATGGCGCAGGGCTCGAGTGTTACCACGAGGGTGTGGCCGGTGAGTCTCCAGTCTCCAATCTGTTGTGACCTCGCCGAGAGGACCAGCATCTCGGCGTGGGCGGTCGGATCGCCCCGTTCCTCCCGCCGGTTCCGATCCACTGCGACCACGGTGTCGGTGTCGTCGAGGAGGACCGCACCCACCGGAACATCCCCTCCGGCAGCGGCTTCGGCGGCGGCTTCCAGGGCGATCCGCATGGAAGCTTCATACTTCGATATGGGTTGACTCACAGGGCGGCATTATCCTTTATCTGCCGACCCGTTGATGCGGTCGGTGCACAGGAGGGATCGCATAGTCCGGTCTAGTGCGCGGCATTGGAAATGCCGTAAGGGGTCTACGCCTCTTCGAGGGTTCAAATCCCTCTCCCTCCGCGACTTGACCCATGGAGGGGTCGCATAGTCCGGTCTAGTGCGCGGCACTCGAAATGCCGTAGGGGGCTTTCACCTCCTCGAGGGTTCGAATCCCTCCCCCTCCGCCAGCTACGAACCTCAGGTAGTGGCGCTGGCGCCAGCGCGATGACTCGAGAATTCGCAGGCTGACACCCTGGAGGGGTGTCCGAGCGGTCTAAGGAGACGGTCTTGAAAACCGTTGGGCCCTTTGGGCCTCGTGGGTTCGAATCCCACCCCCTCCGCCGGGTACCGTATGTAGACAATTGGAGAGGTGGCCGAGTGGTCGAAGGCGCTCGCCTGCTAAGCGAGTAAGGGGTGTTAAGCCTCTTCGAGGGTTCAAATCCCTCCCTCTCCGCCCCAAAGCCGCATTCTGTGCGGATTTTTCCCGGCTATAGCCGCAATTATCCGCACAGAATGGATTCAGATGCCGGCCATCCAGTCCTCAACGGCCTCACTGAGGAGAGGTAGTGGCATGGCGCCGTGGGTGAGCATGGTGTCGTGGAAGCCCTTGATATCGAAGCGGTTTCCGAGGCGCTCTTCTGCTTCACGGCGGAGTCGTTTGATCTCGAGTTGCCCCATCTTGTAGGCGAGGGCCTGTGCGGGCATCCCGATGTATCGGTCCACTTCCTGCTCGATAGTGAGTCGACCGATCGGGGTCCACTTCTCGATGAAATCGATCGCCTGCTGACGGGACCACCCCAGAGCGTGGATCCCGGTGTCGGTGACGAGGCGGCACGCCCTCCAGGCGTCGGCACACACCATCCCGAGACGGTCAACGTGGGACGAATACAACCCCATCTCATCGGCTAGCCGTTCGGTGTACAGACCCCACCCTTCGGTGTGGGCGAACACCTGTGAGTATCGGCGGAAGTTGGGGATGCCCTCCAACTCGGCGGCCAGGGACCTGTCGAAGTGATGTCCCGGGATGGCCTCGTGGAAGTGGATCGATTCGTACTCGAAGCGATGCCGCTCCTCAGGCTTGTAGGTATTGAGGAAGTACATCCCGGGTCGGGACCGGTCGAGCGGGGGCTGCATGTAGTAGGCCGGGGGCATCGCTGGGGCGACGGTGGGTGGGACCGGAACCACGTTGCATGGCGAATCGGGTCTGGCTCCGAACCAGTCGCCGACCGCATTCCAGGCACGTTCGACTGCGGCGCGGGCGTGGTCGAGCATCTCCTCCTCGGAATTGAAGAAACCGTTCGGATCGTTCTTGAGCCGGTCGAACACCTCCTCGATGGTGGAGGCACCAAAGGCCTTCTCGCCGATCTGGACCCACTCGGCGGCGTTGATCTCCGTAGCCCACTCCATTCCGATGTCGTGGATCTCCTGTGGAGTCAGGTCGAGTTGGGTGTACTTGTAGATCAGGGAGCGGTAGATGTCCTCCCCGCCCTCCATCCACATCAGCCCGCACCGGTCGTCGGGTCTCGCCTGTGGTGCGATGTGCATCCGAAGCCCCCGTCGGTACTCGTCGAACGCGGGCCGGATCGAGCCGATCACCAGGTCCCGGGCCTTTTCCAACCAGGTTCCGTCATCCCCGGGGACCTGAAGCTTGAGAAATGGGTCGTCGTCCAGTGACGATTCGAGATACCCGTCGAGCTGGCTGAGAACCCGGATCAGTGCGGCCTCCGGTGGGGTCATCCCGGCCGCCGCCGTCTCGCGTTGGAGCCGGAGCGCATCGGCAAGATGCTCGGGGATTGCCTCATATCTGCGGAGGAGCATGTCCGCCTGTTCCCGATTCGACACCGTGTTCTGACGGGATCCGTTGAGTAGACCGATGTGTGGCCCGGTGAAAGGATCGATCAGCGCCACCGAGAACCGTTTCTCGATGTCGGTGGCCCAGACCCTCGACTCGTGCGCCAGCAGCCCGGCGCTGATTCTCTCCTGGGTGGCAAGCGTGGACGGATCGAGCGCCCCCGCCGCCGCCTCGATAGCCCGGAAACGTCCTGCCATCCCGTCCAGCCATTCGTCATCGAAACGGCGGAGTCGGTCGTCGAAGTCATGGACTCCCCGCACCGTCGCCGTGGTCGGCGCATACTCGTTCACGGTCATCCAGTAACGGTCGGCGAGATCTTGGAGAGTCATCGGGGAACCGTAGACGGTTCTCCGCCTGCCTTCTCCAGACCCACCCGGGATGGGTACCCGGGATACAGGTTGGGTACCCTCCGAGCCCATGTATCAGCGGGATCTGGAAACCCTTGATGGGGTTGAGCGGCGGAGGCTGCAGGCGGCGAGGTTGGCCCAGGTCGTCGAGCGGTTACGCAATCTCGACAATCCGTACTGGTCGGCGAAACTGGCCGACGCTCCGGAGGTCAGCTCCCTGGACCAACTGGCAGACCTCCCCTTTACCGAGAAATCCGAGTTCAGGGAGAACTACCCATACGGGATGATCACCGTCCCGATGGAGCACGTGGTCCGCATCCACGCCTCATCGGGGACTTCGGGAAAGCCAACGATCGTGGCCTACACCGCCCAGGACGTGAGGGTCTTCGCCGAAGTGGTCGCCAGATCGCTGTCAGCGGCCGGAGCGAACGCCGACGACATCGTCCACAACGCATACGGATACGGGCTGTTCACCGGTGGACTCGGGTTCCATTACGGGATCGAAGAACTGGGAGCCACCACGGTCCCCGCCTCGGGCGGCAACCCCGGGTTCCAGGTGAACCTGCTCGCCGATGCCGGTGCCACCGGTCTCGCCTGCACACCGTCGTTCTCGCTCCTGCTTGCCGAACGTGCCGCAGACGCCGGGCTCAAGGACCGGATCCAGTTGCGTTGGGGCATCCACGGGGCAGAGCCGTGGTCGGAAGGTCTCCGCCAGAAGATCGAAGAGGGCTGGGGTAACGGCTACGACGCCGTCGACGTATACGGACTCTCCGAGGTGATCGGCCCGGGTGTCGGCGTGGAGTGTGCCGAAGCCAAGAACGGCCTCCACATAATGGAAGACCACTTCCTCCCCGAGATCGTCGACCCCGAGACCGGCGATCCGGTCCCCGACGGGGAGTTGGGTGAACTGGTGATCACAACCCTGACCCGTCAGGCACAACCGGTGATCCGGTACCGGACCCGTGACATCACCAGGTTCCTCGACGGACCATGTCCCTGCGGACGGACCACCCGACGGATGGCCCGGCTCGAAGGCCGGGTCGACGACATGCTGATCGTCAGGGGCATCAACGTCTATCCGAAGACAATCGAGGAAATCCTGATGTCCGACCCCGAACTCGGACCCAACTACGCCATCGTGGTCGACCGGCGTGGTCCCCTGCCGGAACTCGAAGCAAGGGTCGAGATCGTCGAGCGTGTCCTCGCCGACCGTCGCGAACTGATCGCCGAACGGGTACGACAGCGAATTCTGGAGACCGTCAGACTGCGGGTCGAGGTGACCGTGGGGATGCCGGGAAGCGTGCCCCGGACCGAGATGGGTAAAGCCAGACGGGTGTTCGAACGGACAGGTGACGAAGATCCGTTGACCGGTCGCTGATCGTTTAGAAGGGCCAGAACAAGGGCACGAGGACCACCGAAGCGAATCCGAAGAGGAGGAGCATCGGTAGGCCGAACTTCCAGTAGTCACCGAACTTGTAACCGGCCGGCTCCATGACCATCAGGTTGGACGCTGTTGCGATCGGGGTCAGGAACGCCGCCGATGCCGCGATGGTGAGCGACATCATCACCGGACGGGTGGAGATACCCATATCGATGGCCGCCGAGATGGCTATAGGGATCATGATCAGAGCTGTGGCCGTGTTCGAGATGAGCTGTCCGAAGATGGCAGTGATCACGAACAGGCCGAGCAGCAGGAAATGGGGTCCGGCGGCCCCGACGAGGTCGACCAACCGGGCGGCGATGTCTTCGGCGGCACCCGACTGTTCCACCGCATCGGAGAGGGGGATCATGGCGGCAATCATGACCACGATGGTCCAGTTCACCGCCCGGTAAGCCTGACGCATGTTGAGCACCCCGGTGAGGACCATCGCTCCCGCAGCAAGCAGGGCGGCGACCGCGGCCGGCATTACCCCGGAGGCGAGAAGGACGACCATCCCGAGTGTGATCAGGATGGCCCGACGCGATCCCGGTCCGAGGGGGATGCCCTGACGCCGCACCTGACCGGGGTCGTCGACTACTAAGGCGTCCGACGTCTCGAACCGTTCCAGGGCGGCCCAGGTCCCCTGCAACAGGACCGTATCGCCCACTCCCAACTTGGTCCCCTCCGATCCGATGTTCATCCCTTCGCGCTGCACCGCCAGCACCACAAAATCCCCGCTGGAGGTGGTCTCACCGGGGAAGACGTGTTCACCGATGATCGGGGAGCGGGGTGGGATGACCAGTTCAACCACACCGACCCGTCGATCCATGAGCAGCTCCCGGCCACCGAGAGTGGATGGGCGTCGGATCAGGTCGAGGTCATCGGCGAACTGACTGATGTCGAGGGCAGAACCCCTGACCTTGAGCACGGCGCCTTCCGGCATTGGCGCGGAGAGAGGGATCGAGCCGATCCTCCCGGTCACCTCGACGATCCGCAGATCCGAATACGCATCGATCGGGACCTCCCCAGCGGCCACTCCAACGAGTCGTGATTCGTCGGGGACCTCGAGCATCGCCTCCCATTCACCCAACCCGTACTGGTTGATGAGGGTTCGTGCGTGGTCGCTGAGATCGGGTGTGATCCGTTCCGGGGTCCGATCCGGTATCAGACGACGACCCAGGACCAGGGCGAGAATGATCGTCCCGATCACCAGGGGAACACCGACGCGGGTGAACTCGAAATAGCTGAATCCCATCTCGCCGGCCTCTTCGGCGGCGTCGGATACCAGGATGTGGATCGGTGTTCCGGTCAGGGCGAGCTGTGAGCCTGCGTGACCGGCGAACGCCAGGGGAATGAGCAACCGCGATGGGGGTGTGGTAGACCTGACCGCGACCAGGACCACCATGGGCAGCAGCGATGCCACCGCACCGTTGACCCCGATCAGGGCGGTGAGGATCGCCACGATCACCATCATCAGGACCAGCAATTTCGTGGAACTGGAACCCGCCCGGGCCACCATCCACTGGCCCGCCCAGGTGGTCACACCGGTCGAATCGATCCCCTCGCTGACGATGAACAGGGCGGCGATGAACATGATGGTCATGTCCCCGAAACCGGCGAAGGTCTGACCTGCGTCGATCACACCGGTGGCCAGCAGGGTGAGAGTCGCCGCGAATGCGACGATCTCTACCGGAAGCTTGTTCCAGATGAAGAGGGCGATCAGACCGGCAAGGACCAGGTAGACGATCGTGGCGTCAGTCATAGCTCGGCCCTCGGTGGTGGGAGCGACTGCTCCCTACCCCACACCCTTCGGGTGCGGGGTCCCCTTCCCCCAAACCTGCGGTTTGGGGGACGAAACCTGCGAAGGTGTTCACCCTGTGACCGGGTATCCCGGGCCGAGGGGGATCCCCAGCAGGAACCAGGCGATAAACAGGGCGACCCAGGCAACCAGGATGGCGATCGAGTACGGGATCATCAGGGCGATGACGGTCCCCAGACCGGCATCCTTCTTGTAACGCTGAGCCACGGTCACGATGAACGGGAGATAGACCATCAACGGTGTCACCACGTTCATCGGTGAGTCGCCAACCCGATAAGCGGCAAGCACCGTCTGTGGCGGGACGTCGAGCTGCATGAAGACCGGGATGAACACCGGAGCGAAGATCGCCCAGGCAGGAACCGCCCCCGGCATGATGATGTCGATCACCACCAGCACGATGATCATCCCCACCAGGAGGGTGAGGGCACCGAAGGGTGCAGCCTCCAGGGCCTGGGCCATTTCGATGGCGATCCAGCGGGGCATGTTTGTCCAGTTGAAATAGGCGATGAACTGGGAGATCATCAGCAGCATGAAGATCAGACCGGCGAGGCCGGCGAAGGTCTTGGTGACGCCGGCGATGACGTCGTTGCTCCCCTTGAGAGTCCCAGCCCCCTTGCCGTAACACACGCCGCAGACCAGGAACACCAGGGTGATCATGAAGATCAGACTGTCCATGAATGGGGTGTTGCCGATGATCGCCCCGGTCTCGGGGTGACGGAGGGGGGCGTTGGGCGGGAGGAGTCCGACGAGGATGACCCCGACCATCAACAGGAACCCCCAGAAGGCGAACCGGAGTCCCCGGGATTCGGCGGCCTCGTCGATGTCGGCGTCATCGGCGCCATAGTTCAGGTCGGCCTCCGCCGGGTCGTACTTGCCGAGACGGGGCTCGGTCACCTTGAGGGTGACCAGGAGTGCCACGAGGGCGATGATGAAGCTGGATGCCACCGAGAAGAAGAAGTTGGCGGTGACCGTTAGCTCGGTCCCACCGGCACCCACAATGGCCTCGTTGCTGATTTCGGTGAGCATCGCATCTATCGGGGTGATCAACAGGTTGACCGCAAAGATCGCCCCGACACCGGCGAATGCGGCCGCCATACCCGCTAACGGATGCCTGCCGATCGTCATGAATGCCGCCGCAGACAGTGGTATCAGGATCAGATACCCGGCGTCGGACGCGACGCTGGAGAGGACACCGATGAAGATCAGGAGGAAGGCGATCAGACCGCGTGGTGCCACCTTGACCAGCTTCCTGATCAGCGCCCCCATCAGTCCGGCGTACTCGGCGACACCGGTTCCCAGCATTGCGACAAAGGTCACCGCCACCACGGCGAACCCGGCGAAGTTGTTGACGAAGGAGGTGTAGAGGAATCTCCGACCGTCGGTGGAGAGGAGGCTCTTGATCGGAATCTCCTGTTCCACGATCTCGTAATCGATCTCGTAGTCCGGTTCCACCGGGTACGGCGGGTAGGGAACCTCGCTCCCACCCAGACCCCCGTGGTCGTCGACCTGTCCGATCTCCGAGATCGGCACCGCGATCTCCTCGGTGGTTGAGACCCCGAGTAAGTCGAGGATGGCGGACAACAGGATGATGATCCCGATCAGGTAGAGGAACATCATCACCGGGTGGGGCACCTTGTTCCCCGCCCGTTCGATTCCGTCGAGCATCCGGGCGGTGAAATTGCGTCCGGTAGCCGCTTCTGTGGTCATACCAGGTCTCCTATGGCTTCTCGAAGTTGGTTACGAAATCGACCAGCAAACGCGCCCCGAAGCCGGTGCACCCCGCGGTTGTCCACGATCTGTCGGCCGCGGCCTGAGCGGTGCCGGCGATGTCGATGTGACCCCAGGGGAGACCGTTGACGAACTCTTCGAGGAAGAGGGCGGCGGT
>CAYNSP010000030.1:0-10025 GCA_964400035.1 uncultured Acidimicrobiaceae bacterium
GCGGTGACCCTGGCCCTGGCTCGAGCAGTCGGGGAGACCGGGAGAGTGGTGACCGTGGAACGCCGACCCGATCATGCCGCCCAGGCGAAGACCAACATCGAGCGTTGGTTCGGAGGGATCCCATCCCAGGTCGAGATGCGGGAGGGCGACGTGGCCGGGGTAGTTGCCGAAGTTCGCCCGGAACGCATCGTTCTCGACCTGCCCGAACCCGAAGAAACGATCCGGGTGGCTGCCGAACACCAGCCGACCGGGGGAGTCATGTGCGTCTACCTGCCGACGGTGCCCCAACTCCAGTCGGCGGTCGACGCCGCCAGGGCCAGCGGGGGGTTCTCCGAGATCGAGATCAAGGAGTTCCTGTTCCGCGATTGGAACGTTTCCGGTCGCAGTGTCCGACCCGAGCACTCGATGATCGGTCACACCGGGTTCCTCATGTTCATGCGGCGTGTTGCCACGCGACGGTGATTCCCTGTTAAACAGGGGATTCAGTAACCCGAAGAACTACTTGGACCCCTTCGTATACTGACCGGAGGCGGTACCAGGTAGGAGGAAACCGTGGACGAAGGACGCTCGAACAACGAGGCTGCAGAACTTCGGAAGATGATGACGGCCCTCGAAGAGGAGGTCGCCTACCTACGCCGGCGTGTCAGGGAAGCTCCAGGTCAGATCGACGACATCCAGAACGAGCTGACCCGAACCCGTGACCGTCTCGATCGGAGCGTCGCCCAGAATGACAAGCTTGCCCAGCTTCTCGAAGAGGCGCGGGAGCAGCTCGGGATCCTCAGGGAGGAGGTCGAGAAACTCACCTCCCCACCGAACAACTTCGGGACGGTCCTCCAGGTCAACCAGGACGGCACCGTCGACGTCCTCACCGGCAACCGCAAGCTGCGTGTCGCCGCCCAACCGAATGTCGAAGTGAAGATGCTCCAGGTGGGCCAGGAGGTCCTCCTCAACGAGGCCTTCAACATCATCGATGTCCGCCACTACGAATCGATCGGCGAGGTCCTCCGGGTCCGTGAAGTCCTTACCGACGGTCGGGTGGTGCTCACCTCCCACGGTGACGAGGAGAAGGTCCTCGGTCGGTCCGAGGCCATGTCCGACGTCCATCTCAGACCGGGCGACTACGTCCGGATCGACGCCAAGACCTCATTGGTCCTGGAGAAGATGGAACGCCCCGAAGTCGAAGAGCTGGTCCTCGAAGAGGTTCCCGACGTCACCTACACCCAGGTCGGTGGTCTCATGGAGCAGATCGAACAGATCCGGGACACCGTCGAACTGCCATATCTGCATCGTGACCTGTTCAAGGAGTACGAGCTGGACCCGCCAAAGGGCATCCTCCTCTACGGGCCACCCGGTTGTGGCAAGACACTGATCGCCAAGGCGGTGGCCAACAGCCTCGCCCAGAAGGTGTCGGAGACCACCGGCGACCCCGATGTGCGGTCCTATTTCCTCAACATCAAAGGCCCCGAACTCCTCAACAAGTGGGTGGGCGAGACCGAGCGTCAGATCCGCCTCATCTTCCAGAGGGCGAAGGAGAAGGCTGACGAGGGTGTGCCGGTGATCGTCTTCTTCGACGAGATGGACTCGTTGTTCCGGACCAGGGGTACCGGGATCAGCTCCGATGTGGAATCCACCATTGTTCCCCAGCTCCTTTCCGAGCTCGACGGTGTCGAGGCCCTGAAGAACGTCGTGGTGATCGGTGCGTCGAACCGTGAGGATCTGATCGACCCGGCGATCCTCCGACCCGGACGTCTCGACGTCAAGATCAAGATCAACCGCCCCAACCCTGAGGCGGCCAAGGAGATCTTCAGGATCTACCTGACCGACAACACCCCGCTCGATCCCGATGAGCGTGCCGCCTTCGACGGTGACGACGCCGCATACATCACAGAGATGATCGAGGAGACCGTCGAGTGCATGTACGCCGAGACCGACGACAACAGATTCCTCGAGGTGACCTACGCCAACGGTGACCGTGAGGTGCTGTTCTTCAAAGATTTCTCGTCCGGTGCGATGATCGAGAACATCGTCCGTCGGGCGAAGAAGGACGCGATCAAGCGGCAGATCTCCGGTGGCACCGGTGGAGTCAAAGTCTCCGACCTGAAGGCTGCGATCAAGCAGGAGTTCCGTGAGCACGAGGATCTCCCCAACACGACCAACCCCGACGATTGGGCAAAGATCTCGGGCAAGAAGGGCGAGCGGATCGTCTATGTCCGCACCCTGGTCGGCGGCGACGACGAGAGCCGTCTTATCGAACGGGTCTCAGCGGGCCAGTACCTGTAATGACAGGGCGTTAGCCATGGCCATCCACAAAGTGCTCGGAACCGAAACCGAGTACGGGATCGTGGTGAGGGGTGATCCCGGGTTCAACCCGGCGGTCGCTTCCTCTCTGGTGGTCAACGCCTATCCCGGCTCCCGGGTCAAGGTGCAGTGGTCATATGAGGAGGAGTCGCCGGGTCGCGACGCCCGGGGCTATGGCCATGACGGATATGGACTGGCCGACGTCGAAGGGGCCGTGGTCAATTCGGTCCTGGCCAACGGCGCCCGTCTCTATGTCGACCATGCCCACCCCGAGTACTCATCACCCGAGTGCTACGACCCCCTCGAGGCGGCCCTCTTCGACAAGGCAGGAGAGCGGGTCATGGCGGCTGGCGCACGGGCCGCGTCGGAGATGTCCGGGAAACAGGTCTCGTTGTACAAGAACAACTCCGATGGCAAAGGCAACTCGTACGGGGCCCATGAGAACTATCTGCTGTCCCGCCAGACACCGTTCGCAGATGTCATCAGGTTCGCCACCACCTTCATGGTCACCCGTCAGATCTTCACCGGAGCGGGCAAGGTCGGCAGGGAGAACGACCGACCCGAAGTCGACTATCAGATAACCCAGCGGGCCGACTTCTTCGAGGAGGAGGTCGGACTGGAAACGACGCTGAAGCGCCCGTTGATCAACACACGGGATGAACCGCACGGCGACCCTTCGCAGTACCGCCGTCTCCACGTCATCATCGGCGACGCCAACCTCTCCGAGGTCCAGAACTTCCTCAAACTGGGCACGACCGCGCTGATGCTGGCGGCGTTGGAAGACGGGGCCCTCCCCGACCCCCTCGATCTGGACGACCCGGTGGAGGCGTGCTGGCAGGTCAGCCACGACACCTCTTTGACCCGGCCCCTCGAACTGGAAGGGGGTGGCACAGCCACCGCACTCGAACTTCAGGGTCGTTATCTGGAATGGTTGAAGAAGTACGCCGAAAAGGAACTCGATGACCCGGTGTGGGATCAGGTCCTGGCCGAATGGGAACGGACCCTGACCCTCCTGGAGACCGACCCGATGCGACTCGCCGACACGCTCGACTGGGTGGCCAAGAAGCGTCTTCTGGATGGGTTCATCGCCAGGGACGGCCTCGGCTGGTCACACCCGAAGCTGAAGACCTTCGACCTCCAGTACCACGATGTCGACCCGGAGAAGGGGTTGTATCAGCGTTTGGTGAGTCGGGGTGCGATCAGGACCCTGTTCACCGAGCAGCAGATCATGGATGCCACCGTCAATCCGCCGACACGGACCCGGGCCTATTTCCGGGGTCGTTGTGTCAGCGCATACCCCACTGCTCTGGTGGCTGCCAACTGGGATTCGCTGGTGTTCGATGTAGGCGAAGCGAATCTCAAACGGGTTCCTATGATGGAACCTCTGAGAGGCGGCGCCGACCGGGTTGCCGCCTTGATTGACGAGGCGGCAGACGCTGCAGAGCTGATCCGTCTCCTAGGAGGGTGATTTAGATGTCAGACAGAGAACGAGCCAGGTCACGCAACACCGAGAAGGGCCAGGAGGCCGAGGAGGCCGAGGCCCGCACCGAGACCGAGGCGGATCTGGAAGCGCTCGACGATCTGCTCGATGAGATCGACGAGGTTCTCGAAGAGAACGCAGAGGAGTTCGTCAAGAACTACGTTCAGAAAGGTGGCCAGTGACAGTTCGGCCCATGGGTCCGCTGCCGCTAGACGCCCCGATCCCCGGATCCAGCTTCACCGACCTTCTCGAGGCGATCGGCGCCGGACCGGTGTTCAAGCTGAGCGAACGGGGTCAGACCCCGGTCGTACCCGAAGGCACCACAGTGCTGGCAATGCGATACGCCGACGGTGCGTTGATGGCGGGTGATCGCCGGGCCACCGAAGGGCATCTGGTGGCGCATCGTCGGATCAGGAAGGTCTTTCCCGCCGACCGGTTCTCGGCAGTGGCGATCGCCGGTACCGCAGGGCTGGCGGTCGACATGGTCAAGCTGTTCCAGGTCGAGTTGGAGCACTATGAAAAGATCGAGGGCATCCGACTGTCGCTCGAGGGCAAGGCCAGCTTCCTCGCCCGGCTCGTCCGCAATCAACTTCCCCTCGCCTTCCAGGGTCTCGGGGTGGTGCCGCTTTTCGCCGGGTTCGACGAGAAGCAGGGGACAGGACGGGTCTATAGCTTCGACGTGGTGGGCGGCCGGTATGAGGAGACCGATTTCGGGAGCACCGGATCCGGATCACGTCTGGCCAAGTCGTTCCTCCGCACGGCGTATGAGGAGAACATGAGCGCCGATGCGGCTGCCGAGCTTGCGGTCAGAGCCCTGGTTGCTGCCGCTCAGGAGGACACGGCCACGGGTGGACCGGACCTGTCCAGGGGGATCTATCCGAATGTGGTCCGTATCGACTCCACGGGTGTCACCGAGTATGACGACACCCAGATCGAGCCATACGCACGTGCCGCACTGGAGACCATCCGATGACCATTCCGTTCTACGTCGCACCCGAACAGCTCGTCCGTGACAAGGCCGAGTTCGCCCGCAAGGGGATCGCCAGAGGCCGCTCCATCCTGGCCATGTCCTATGCGGACGGGATCCTGCTCCTCGCCGAGACGACATCGAACACCCTGCGCAAGATCAGCGAGATGTACGACCGGATCGCCTTCGCCGGGGTCGGGAAGTACAACGAGTTCGAAACTCTCCGCAAGGCCGGAATCCGCCAGGCCGACCTGATGGGGTACCTGTATTCCCGTGACGATGTCACCGCGATGGGGTTGGCAACCGCATTCTCCCAGACGTTGGGAATGATCTTCACCCGTGATCCGAAACCCTTCGAGGTGGAGATCCTGATCGCCGAACTCGACGAGGAAGGAGAGCACCGTCTCTTCCGGGTCACCTACGACGGGACACTCTTCGACGAGCGCGACTACGTCGCCATCGGGGGGAAGGCCGAGGAACTCACCGCCGCCATCGGAGAGCGGTGGCGTGAGGGGATGACCCTCAAGGAGACGTTCGACGCCGGTGTCGACGCTTTCCGTCACGCCGAAGGCCGCGACGCAGAAGGCTGGGAGATCGCAGTTCTCGACAGTGCCAACGGTCGACGGGCGTTCCGTCGGATCGACCTTTCCGAGCTTTCCTGAAACTCGCGATAGCCTGCCCTGATGGACAGGCGGATATTCGGACTCGAGAACGAATACGGGGTTACCTGCACACTGCGCGGGCAGCGTCGTCTCAGTCCCGACGAGGTCGCCCGGTATCTGTTCCGGCGGGTCGTCTCCTGGGGCCGCTCGTCAAACGTGTTCCTGGAAAACGGGGCGCGGCTCTATCTCGACGTCGGATCCCACCCCGAGTTCGCCACCCCCGAGTGCGACGACCTTGAAGACCTTGTCGCCCACGACAAGGCGGGAGAGCGGATCCTCGAAGGTCTGGTCAAGGGTGCCGAGGAGAGACTCGAAGAGGAAGGCATCAGAGGCGAGATCTTCGTCTTCAAGAACAACACCGACAGCGCCGGCAACTCCTACGGATGCCACGAGAACTATCTGGTCAGCCGGCACAAGGACTTCCACCGGACCGTCGATGTCCTGATCCCGTTCCTGGTCACCCGTCAGATCTTCCTTGGTGCCGGGAAACTGGTTCAGACCCCCCGTGGCACCAACTTTTCGATCGCCCAGCGTGCCGACCACATCTGGGAGGGGGTCAGTTCGGCAACGACGCGGTCACGGCCCATCATCAACACCCGGGACGAGCCGCACGCCGACGCCGAGCGGTACCGAAGACTCCATGTGATCGCCGGCGACTCGAACATGAGCGAGTACGCCACCTTCGTCAAGGTTGGCACCATGGTCGCACTGCTCCAGATGATCGAGCGTGACGTGGTCTTCCGGGACCTGACGCTGGAAAACCCGATCCGGTCGATCCGTGAGGTCTCCCACGACATGACCGGTGAGAAGAAGATCAAGCTGGCCAACGGTCGTGAACTGAGTGCCCTCGACATTCAATGGGAGTACCTGGACCGGGCGATGCGCTTCTCCCGAAGCCCCGGATTCCCACCGCAGGTCCAGAAGGCGGTAGATCGGTGGGAGCATCTCCTCACCGGTCTCCAGAAGGATCCGATGACCCTCGATCGGGAGATCGACTGGGTGATGAAGTACCGACTTCTCGAACGCTACGGGGCGAGTCGGGGGATCAACATGTCGGATCCGCGGATGTTGATGATGGATCTGGCGTATCACGACGTAGACCGGACCCGGGGTCTCTATTACATGATGGCGAGCCGGGGAATGGTCGACCGGATCGTCACCGACGAGAAGATCAGCAAGGCCGTCACCACACCACCCCAGACGACCCGGGCCCGCCTGCGCGGGGAGTTCATCAAGGCGGCGAAGGCCAAGCGGCGTGACTTCACCGTCGACTGGGTCCATCTCAAGCTCAATGACCAGGCGCAACGGACCGTCATGTGCAAGGACCCGTTCAAGGCCTACGACGAGCGCGTGGACAAACTGATTGAGAGCCTCTGAGTCAGGTGAGGCTGTATCGCCTCTTCCACGATTCCGGCCGTTCGATGTCCAGCGCGTAGAGGTACCGGATCAACTGACCGTGATGGAGGGCCTCGTGTTCGAGTGTCCCGACGAGAATCCGATTCTGCGCTTCGGTGAAGTCCTCGTACTCATCGAAAACACCAACCAGATCCTCGAGAGTGCTTCCAAGGATCGAGGCGACACGTTCGGGATCAACCGACTCGGTGGCGGTCATCGCCGACATGAAACCCTGCCACGATCCAGCGCGGACACCGCTTGCTGCACTCCGTCGGGCCCCGACCACACACCAGAGCTGGGAACCGATCGAGTTGGAACGGATGTCGGGCAGCTTCGAATCGAGCAATTCAGGGGTGAGGGCTGAGACGAGGTCGGAGTAGAGCCGGTTCGATGAAACGAATCTGTGGCGCAACATGTCCTTCATCGCGGGAAGCATATGTGAGAATCAGGGTGTGCGGAACGTCGTAGAACGGGTTCTGAACCTCCTCATCTATCTGCTCGAGTCGCCCCGACCGGTAACCGCGGACGATGTCCGGTACACGGTGCAGGGTTACAGCGACCAGGGGGACGACGCCTTCCACCGGATGTTCGAACGGGACAAGGATGTCCTGCGCCGTCTTGGGGTTCCGATCAAACAGGAGGCCCTCGACGAGTGGAATGTCGAGTTCGGGTACACCGTCGACCCGGAGGAGTACGCCCTCGCCGATCTTCGGCTAACTCAGCAGGAGAGGGTCGCTCTTTCCATCGCAGCCAAGATGGTCCGGCTCGGGGGTTCTCACCTGGGGGTGGAGGCCCTCCTCAAGATGGGTGGGGTCGAGCGTGGCGTCGGTATCGAACCGGTTGGTGCCGATCTCGGTGCAGGGGCGGAGGTGCTCGGTCAGTTGTTCACCGCGGTCACCGAACGCCGCACCGTCACCTTCCGTTATCGGGATGGTGAACGGACGGTGAAATCCTATGGCCTGGCCCACCGGCGGGGTCACTGGTATCTCACCGGGGGCACCTCGGAAGGTGACCGGGTGTATCGGGTTGACCGGATCTCCGAGCTCAGTGTCGGGAACAGGAGGGACGCCTTCACCAAGCCCCGGGGCTATGACCTGAAGAAGGTGATCGACCTGCAACCGTGGGAGGCCGGCGGGGGCGACGAGACAGTCGCAGTGGTCGAATTCGACCCGGAGGTGGCCTGGTGGGCGGCAAGAACCCTGGGTCTGGAGGAACCCGACGGTCCACTCAGAGCTGAAATCCAGGTGAGCAATGTGGACGCTTTCGTGGGTTGGGTCCTCTCATTCGGCGAATCCGCTGCGGTGGTCGAACCCGAGGAGATGCGGGCCGAGGTCCGGCGAAGGGTTGAAGGCGCCCTGAAGGGGCTGAGAACGTGACTTCGGATCGGACCGTATCCCGTCTGGCACTGATCCTCGGGATGATCCCTCATGTGCTGGAACGCGGCTCGGTAGAGGTCGACGAGATCATGGAGAAGTTCGGGTACAACGCCGCCCAGCTGTCCCGGGACCTGGACACGGTCTTCGTATGTGGGCTCCCCGGATACGGCCCCGGTGACCTGATGGAGGCCTACATCTCTGACGACGAGGTGATCGTCGACGCCGCCGACTACTTCAAACGTGCCCCCCGACTCACCTCCACGGAGGCTCTGGGACTCCTCTCGGCGGGTCTCACCGTCCTGGGAATGGGGGAGGAGGTGCCGGCCCTCGAGTCGGCCGTCAAGAAGCTCGGCAAAGCCCTGATGCCAGATGCCGGGGCAATCACGATCGATGTCCTCGACGAAACTCAGAATGTGAAGACCCTCCGTCAGGCGGCGGCGGAGAATCGGGTGGTGAGGATCACCTACCGGTCGATCGGCAAAGAGGAGACCACCGAACGGGAGATCGAACCGTGGGCCGTCGCCCATACCCTGGGCAATTGGTACGTCATCGGGCATTGTCGACTGGTCGACGACGAACGCACCTTTCGCGTCGATCGGATACGGGATCTGGAAGTACTCGACGAGACTTTCCAGCCACCTGACCGCAAGGTGGAACCAACCATCGGATATTCACCATCCGACGGAGATGTCTCCTGTCTGATCGATCTCAACCCGCAGGCGGCGTGGGTGATGGAGTACTACCCGGTCGAGGTGGTCAAGAAGCTCAAAGACCGAACCCGGATCAGATTCTGGGCTCCGGACCCCGAAGTGGCGGCGAGGCTGCTGATCCGGCTCGGTGATACGGCAACCCTGGTCGAAGGCGATGAGGTTCGAAGGCGTCTTCAGGACCTGGGCGAGGCCCTCCTGGAACGGTACGTCTAGGACTTCATAGGCCCCCCGACCCAAGGAATTAGGGGCCGGTGGACCTACCGCCTTTGCTTCAGTTCCCCGAGCCGATGCCGATCACACATCTACATATGCGTGAGCGGAGATCAGGAATGACGACCATCAAGACCACTTGCAGCCTCTGTGGGGACATCCATCTCACACCGGACGACGTAGCTCTGGAGTTGCGTCCGGGGGGACGGGAGGGTGACTACAGGTTCACTTGCCCGAACTGCACCCACCAGCAGCGGCGACCGGCGAATTCCCGGGTTGTGAGTGTGCTCCTGGCAACCGGCGTTCATTTCGAAGTGATCAACCCCAATCCGATCACCGACATCGAGATCGAGGCGTTCGCAGCCGCCCTGGAGACCGAGCCGGATCCGCTCCGTCTCCTGGCCGGTTGAGAACGGGCCGGTAGGGGATCGGGAACACCCGGGCAGGTGTTCCCAGGCCAGAAGGTGACGTCCCGGGGGGCCGTCACCTTCTCCCATTTCCCGGGTCTTCCACACCGCATCTCTCACCGCCCGATCATCTGACCCGCCGCGGCACCTAGCATCCGGCTCATGCTTCAGTTCGGCGAGGTCATCTTCATTCTGCTTCTCGCCCTGGTTCTCCTGGGACCGCGTCGTCTGCCCGAAGCGGCCCGGAAGATGGGCCAGTGGGTCGGCGAGTTCCGGAGGGCGGCACGCCAGGTGACCGAGGGGATCGAAGAGGAAGTCGCCCGGACCATGCAACCGTTCGACGATGTCCGGAAGGACATCGAAGGGGCGATCAAGGATGTCGACCCCCGTCGCTACGAGTGGACCGGGCCGACCCATTCCGCCGGTCCGACCCCGGCCGACGCCATGGCCGATCTGGAACGCATCGAGGAGACCCCCGGGGAAGACGGTTGAGTCAGGATCGCCCCCAGTCGATGCTCGA
>CAYNSP010000030.1:10125-17825 GCA_964400035.1 uncultured Acidimicrobiaceae bacterium
CCGGCCCTGACTACCAAGGAGAGACGATGGGCGATCCCCACCGTTGCCGCCCTGGTGATCCTGTTTCTCGGCGGCGTGGTGCTCGGGTACACGGTGCTCCCGCTCGGTCTGGAACTCCTGCTTGGCATCTTTCCCGACGTCGAGAACAACATCCGGGTGGGGGAGTACTACTCATTCGTACTCCGCTTCCTCCTCGCATGTGGGGTGGCATTCCTGTATCCGGTGTTCCTCTTCGTGGCCGCGGCTGCTGGCCTGATCAACTCTGAGAAGCTGGCGAAAGGCCGTCGTTGGGCGGTCCTGATCATCGTCATCGCAGCGGCGCTGATCACACCCACCGGAGACCCGTTCAACCTCCTGGTGATAGCAGTACCCATGTATCTGCTTTATGAGGCGGTGTACTGGCTGGTGCGTCTGGTGTTGAAGAAATGACCGCCGCGTCCCTCGAATCGTTCTTCGCAAGCATCGATTTCGAACCAGATCCGTTCCAGGTGGAGGCCGCGGAGGCGATCGCCGAAGGTCGATCGGTGGTGGTCACCGCACCCACCGGTTCGGGCAAGACGCTCATCGCCGAAGCTGCCATCCATCTCACCCTCGATCGGGGTCAGAAGGCCTTCTACACGACACCGATCAAAGCCCTCTCCAACCAGAAGATGCTCGACTTCGCCGACATTTATGGCACCGGGATGGTGGGATTGCTCACCGGGGACAACGGGATCAACCCCGGGGCACCGCTGATCGTTGCGACCCTGGAGGTGCTGCGAAACATGATCTACGCCGACCCCGGCTCGCTTGACGATGTCGGTCTGGTGGTCCTCGACGAGGCTCACTATCTCCAGGATCGCTCCCGGGGGGCCGCCTGGGAAGAGGTGATCATCCATTGTCCCCCTCACGTTCAGTTCGTGTGCCTGTCGGCAACGATCTCGAACAACGAGGAGTTCGCCGGGTGGATCGAGGAGCGGAGAGGCCCCACCTCGTTGATCTCCACTGATCATCGACCGGTCCCACTCCACTCGGTGTACATGTTCAAGGATCGAGGTGGCGCGGTTCACATGCTCCCCACCTTCGCGACCCGCGACGGGAGGATGAGACCAAACCCGAGGATCGAGCACATGCTGAGCATGGACCGTGGCACCCGTCGCAGGTTCAAGACACCCACCCGGACCGATGTCGTCGAGGAATTGGCACGAAACGGGATGCTCCCCGCCATCTACTTCATCTTCTCCCGGGCCGGGTGCGATGCCGCGACAGCCCGGATCCTCGAGTCCGGAATCAGACTGACCGACAGGGAGGAACGTGAGTCGATCCGGGGGATCGTCGAGCAACGCACCGCCCATCTCAACGATGCCGACCTGGCCGTCCTCGGCTATTCGACCTGGATCGCCGGATTGGAAGCGGGAGTGGCAGCCCACCATGCCGGCCTGGTCCCCGCATTCAAGGAGACCATCGAGGAGTTGTTCGATCTCGGGTTACTCAAAGTGGTGTTCGCCACCGAGACCCTCGCCCTCGGGATCAACATGCCGGCCCGGTCGGTGGTTCTGGAAAGCCTGTCCAAGTTCAACGGGGAGTCCCATGAGATGCTTCGCCCCGGCGATTACACCCAGCTCACAGGGAGGGCAGGACGGCGGGGGATCGACATCGAAGGATTCGGGGTGGTCCTTCATTCGCCCTTCGTCCGCTTCTCCCAGGTCACCGAGATCGCATCCCTGGGCTCCCACGAATTGGTCTCGAGCTTTCGTCCGACCTACAACATGACCGCCAACCTGATCGCCAACTACGAGCGTGAAGAAGCCGAGCGGTTGCTGGCGGCCTCATTCAGCGCCTATCAGCGTGAAGGCGACATCGCCGACACCAACAGCATCATCGAGAACCTGGAGGACCAGATCGCCCGGGAGGAGGAGGCCGCCCGGTGCGAACGGGGTGACGTGGCCGAATACCAGGCGATGATCGAGGCCCTCGATCCGAAGGCCGCCACCGACGACCTGGCCTTCAGGCTGGGAGCCGGTGATGTAGTCGATGTGGTTGGTGGGCGGAAGGACGGGCGTTACGCGGTCCTGCAGAGGTTGACCCGGAAACACGAGGGCACCAGGTACCTGGTCCTTGCCACCAGCGGGAAGGTGTCGACACTGGGGACCCGCGACATCACCAATTCCAGTCAGGTGGCGGGACGGGTCAGTCTGCCCACCCCGTTCAAACCCCGGGATCGGCGGTTCATCCAACCCGTCCTGAGACAGCTTCGAAAGCTCCCCGCTCCCGAACGCACACAACGCCCGAAGATGCTGGTTGACCATCCCGTCGCCGAATGCCCGGATGCGGCCCGGCACCTCGCCGCGCTGAGAAGGGCCAACCGGGCGAGACGTCGACTCGAACAGCACCTGAGCATGGCTCAACGGGGCAGTCATTCTCTGGTCGAGGAGTTCACCACGATCCGTGGCCTCCTGGAGGAGTTGGACTATTGCCGAGGATGGGAGCTCACGCCGCGTGGGGAACGGCTCCGCAACCTGTACAACGAGTCCGACCTGCTCCTCGCCGAATCGATCGAACGGGGTGTCTTCTACGGGGTGGAGCCGGCAGAACTGGCGGCGCTGCTCTCGGTGTTCGTGTTCGAACCGAGAACCGATCACGCCTCACCGGCGGAGTGGCCCAACGCAGAGATGCATGAGCGCTGGCAGGAGATCGAGGGTCTGTGGAGTGACCTGGTCCGCTCGGAAAGGGCACGACGGCTGACCCCGACACGGCGGCCGGACCCGGGGTTCGGATTGCTCGCCTATCAGTGGGCGTCCGGTATGGACTTCGATCGGCTCCCCACCAAGGGGATGGCCGCGGGTGACTTCGTACGTGTTTCGAGACAGCTGGCCGATCTTCTCAGACAGGTCCGTGACGGCATCAGGGAGCTGAGCGAGGAGTCTTCGGCCGCACTACGTTTCGTCGACCGCGGCGTCGTGGCGGCACAGGGAGTCAACCAATGAGGGATGTTGCAGAGGGGGCGTGCATATGAGCCAGTGGCTGGTCCTGGTCAACCCGTCTGCAGGACGCACCCCGATCGCGGCACCGACCGTGCGCGATGCGCTGGTCGCCTCTTCGGTCGACTTCGACCTGATTGCACCTGAGTCTGCGCTGGATGCGGTACAGGCGATGACCGACGCCGCCCGACAGGGAGTCACCCATTTCGCCATCGCCGGGGGCGACGGGACGATCAACCTGGCGGTCAACACCCTCCTCGGCCTGGGACTAGACATGGCTCCAACCATCGGGATCCTCCCTGCGGGAACCGGTTGTGACCTGATGAGGACGTTCGCCTTGCCGAGGGATCTCGGGGGTGCTGCCCGGCACCTGACCACCGACGCCTACTACCCCGTGGAGGTGGTCGCACTGGAAGGGGAGTGGGGTCTCCGCTACTACATCAACGTCGCTCAGACCGGCGTCGGTGCTGCCGCCGCCCAGACCGCCCCCAGGATCAAACGCTCCCTGGGCTCGGCCCGATACCCATTGGCATTCCTGGCACGTCTTCCCCGCTTCCCCCGGGCGCTTGTGCGGGTGGAGACGGAGAGGAGGACATACGAGTCCGACGCTCTGGCGGTGATCATGGCAAACGCCCAATATTTCGCAGGCGGTTGGAACGTGGCACCCCGGGCCACCCTGATCGACGGTGTCGTCGATATGCAGGTGATCGACACCCCGAAACGACGGGCACCCGCCCTCGTACCCAAGGTGGTGAGAGGGACCCACCTTTCTGATCGTTCGGTGAGACGTTTCACTGCCGCCCGATTCCGGATAGAAACCGACATCCCGTGGCCGGTTGAGGCCGACGGCGACCTGATCGGGAATACACCGGTGTCGGGAAGGGTTGTGCCGGCCGCGATCAGGCTGAAAATCTGACAGCCAGACTTATACTCCGCCGCCGCCCACCACCCCAAGAGCTTGAAATGGCAAAGAAACCAGTAGACACAACAACCGATCCAGACGACGTAATCGACATTCCGGACGAGCCCGAAGAGGAGGACGCCGATCTCGACGTCGACCTCGAAGATCTTGACGATGACGACGATGTAGCAGTCGTAGTCGACGATGAGGATGTCGTGCTCGACACACCGGACGAGGTCTTCGAAGACGACGAAGATGAAGATGACGACGACGAGGACGACGAAGACGACGAAGAGCACGACGAGGAGACCGCTGACGCACTCGAGGAGCTAGAGAGCCAGGAACTCCAGCTGCTCGAAGAAGAGGCCAACGAAGCCATGCTGGTCGATGAGGTCGAAGAGCTGCGGGCGATGCGTCGGGCCGAACTGACCATGAATGTCGACGCCCAGGTGCAGAGGCCCGATGAATTCGTCTGTCAGAATTGCTTCATGGTCAAGCGGACCTCCCAGCTCGCCAACAAACGCAAGATGATCTGTCGGGACTGTGCCGACTGATCGGGTCACCGTCGTTGTTCCGACCTATAACGAGTTAGAGAATCTCGCTGACTTGAGCAGGGCGGTCGTCGCCCACGGATACAACCTGCTTATCGTCGATGATGCCTCACCGGATGGAACCGGTCGTCTCGCCGATGAACTGGCCACCGCTGACCCTTCCATTTCGGTAATCCACCGGGCCGCAAAGCAGGGTCTCGGGCCGGCGTACGGAGAGGCCTTCGACCTACTTCTCGAGGGTGACACCGAAGTCGTCATCGAAATGGATGCCGACTTCTCCCACGACCCGGCGGATCTTCCCCGACTGGTGGAAGCCATCGATGCCGGTGCCGACATGGCGATCGGTTCCCGCTATGTCCCCGGCGGGTCGACCCCGGATTGGCCACTCCCGCGCCGGATCATCTCCCGGGGCGGAAACTGGTATGCCCGAATGATGCTCGGACTGAAGGTACGTGATGCGACCGCCGGATTCCGGGCGTTTCGCACCGAGGCGTTGAGGAAGCTTCCCTACCGTCAGGCCCAGGCGTCGGGATACGGGTTTCAGGTGGAGATGGCCTGGCGTGCTCACCAGAACGGTCTCAAAATCGTCGAGATCCCCGTGAGCTTCAGGGATCGCACCCGGGGCGCCTCCAAGATGGGTCCCGGCATCGTGGCCGAAGCCATGTGGTTGGTGACAAAGTGGGGTATCTCGCGGATCTTCGGGAGACGCCGATGAACCGGCCGGACGTCAAAATCGACGCGGTGGTGGCGACTATCGGCGACGTTGCCACACTCGAGGCCCTGTATCGGGGTCTGGAAGAGGAGATGACCGCTCTCCATCCCATGTGGCCCAAGGCCGACGGACTCGACGAACCGGTGTCGGTCTCGTTTGCGGAGGCGATCGATGATCCCGACACCATCGTCCTGCTGGGACGTCTCGACGGGATCCCGTTCGGGTTCCTGCTGGCACGGGTCGAGAACACCCTCACCCAGGCCGGTGGGGACCAGATAGGTGCAATCCGTCTCATCTATGTCGACCATCCCGCCCGTGAGGTGGCGATCGGCGAGGCGATGAGGGACACCGTCATGGAGATGTTGCGAGCCCGTGGGATCTCGAAGTTCGATGCTCATGTCCTGCCAGGTCACCGTCTGGCCAAGAACTTCTTCGAATCAGGTGGGTTCTCGGCCCGGTCGATCATCATGCACCACGATGACAACCGCTGACCCGAGACCGGTAGCCGGTGTAGGTGTGGTCATCCACGATGGGGAAGGGCGGATTCTTCTGATCCAGCGGGGCAAGGAACCGGGCAAGGGCCTGTGGGCGGTGCCCGGTGGGAAGGTCGAGTGGGGTGAGCCGCTCAGGTCCACAGCGGCCCGTGAAGCTCTCGAGGAGACCGGTCTTGTGGTGGATGTGGGGGAGGTCGCCTGGGTCGGGGAAGCCATCTCCAGCGGATACCACATCGTCCTGATCGACTTCCATGCCACCGTCCTGGGGGGCAATCTGAAGCCGGCCAGCGACGCTGCAGAGGCACGATGGGTGACCATGGAAGAGGCCCGGAACCTGCCGCTTACACCGTCCATGGTGACGATGCTGGATACGCTTGAGGCATGAGCGCCGAAGTCATCGACCTCCTCCAGCAACTCATCCGCAATCGTTGTGTCAACTTCCACACCATCGACAGCGGATATGAGCATCGTTCCGTGGCCACCGTCCAGGAGTTCTTCGGCGAAGAAGGGGAGATCATCGAGCCGGCTCCGGGACGTCAATCCCTGGTCTATCGGGTCAAGGGCACCGACCCCGAAGCCCCATCCCTAATCCTGCTGCCGCATCTCGATGTGGTGCCGGCCGAACCCGGTGGTTGGAGTGTTGACCCATTCGCTGCCGAGATCATCGACGGGTTCGTGTACGGCAGAGGCGCCCTCGACATGCTCAACGTCACCTCGGCGATGGCCGCAGCGGTTCGTCCCTACGTGAAGGGAGAACTGGAGGCTACGGGCGACCTGATCTTCGCCGCGGTGGCAGACGAGGAGGCCGGGGGTCTCTACGGGGCGCAGGCACTCGCCGAAACCCGGTGGGATCTGGTCGGAGCCGACTACGTGCTCACCGAGGTGGCATACCCGGCGATCCAGGCTGGTGGAGGCGCCGCGGTGCCGGTTTCGGTGGGGGAGAAGGGCAGCTTCTGGTCGATGCTCCACTCAAAAGGGAGACCCGGTCATGGTTCGGCCCCTTACGGCGCTGACTCGGCTCTCCACAAGATGGTGGCCGCATTGTCCGGGATCTTCGAGACCCCGATGCCGGCTGCGATCATCCCGGAATGGGTCGAGTTCGTCCGCTCACTCGATGTAGATCCGGAACTGGCGGAGGCACTGGTCGACCCCGATCGTGTCGACCAGGCGATCGACACCCTTGCCGTCACCGACCCCCTGTTCGCCCGCTATGCACATGCCATTACCCACCTGACCATCTCACCGAATACCCTCCACGCCGGGATAAAGCAGAACGTGATACCGGACTCGGCTATCACCGGTGTCGACATCAGGGCACTCCCCGGTATGGACCGAAGATTCGTCGACTCCCATCTCCACAAGGCGATGGGGCACGCCTCCGACGACATCGACATCGAGCCGATGTACGACATGGAGGCATCCGTTAGCCCGACCGGGAACCGACTCTGGGAGGCGATCGCCGACGGGGTCGAAGATCTGGAGGGTCACCGTCGCATCGTCCCCACCATGATGAACGTCGCCACCGACGCCCGGTTCTGGCGGGCCCGGGGGTCGATCGGGTACGGCGTCGGTCTCTTCGATGATCGGATGAGCTTCTCCGAGATGCTGGCCCTATTCCACGGCAACGACGAGCGGGTATCGATCGACTCGGTGCACCGGACCACCGATCTGTACGGACGGGTCCTGCATCACTTCTTCCACAATTGACCACCGTCGTCTGTGACCTCGATGGGGTCCTCTACCGGGCTGACACCGTCGTCCCGGGCGCGGGCGGGGCACTGAAGCGGCTCCATGAGGGCGGGGTGAAGATCCTGTTCGTCACCAACAACGCAAGTCGTACCCGGGATAGCGCCGCCGCCAAGATCACCCGGGTCACCGGATACCAATGTGCTCCGGAAGCGGTGCTGACATCCCCGATGGCTGCAGTACCGATGCTCCATCCTGAGGACAACCCGGTCCTGGTCGTGGGGGAGGAGGGCATCACCGAGGTGTTGAAGGAGGCCGGATTCGATGTCACCCGGGATCCCGGAGAAGCCAGGGCGGTCATGGTCGGGGTGGCGCCCGGTTTCAACTATCGGGCCC
>CAYNSP010000031.1:0-17192 GCA_964400035.1 uncultured Acidimicrobiaceae bacterium
AGGTTCGCTCTGGGTCTTTCCCTCTTTCGGCGCAGCAGTCTGCTCTGAACTAGGTCTCGAAGATGCTGACCTCGACAGCGAGTTATCGCCCGTGGAGCTACTGGCCGAGGGATTGCGCCTAGCCCTGAGCCCACCGGCATGCGTACCAGTTGAGGAGGCTGAGGAGGTCGTCGCAAATGTGCTCGCGGACCTTGACATGGGAGACTGGACTATTGAGGCGCAACCCGGTTCGTCCGAGAGGCCCTGCACGTCGTTTGGTCTCGACACCGAAAACTCGCTCGTTCACCTGATACCGATACCCTCACCGTTGGGGCGATCGGAATCGCCAACGTCACCCTTGTCTCAGTCTTGGAACGGATCGGAGAGATTGGCCTTCGAAGGGCGCTGGGGGCCCGTCGTCGGCACATAGCTCTCCAATTCCTTTTCGAGACATCTTCAATCGGGCTGATCGGAAGCATCGTCGGGACCAGCCTCGGAACGCTCGCACTCGTCCTGGTGTCGGCGAGCAGAACCTGGACTCCGGTACTTGAACCTTGGGTTCCGGCCGCCGGAGTCTTCGTGGGCGCGTTGACTGGTCTCTTTGCCGGGGCTTACCCAGCCTATCGAGCAGCCACGCTGGAACCGGTCGAGTCGCTCCGATCCTCCTAGGGACACTTTTCGGGAGTTTTACAGAAGCGCCACCCATTTGGCGCGAGACATTCGGTCGCGCCGGACATGTATAGGTAAGCGGGCAAGAGAACTCGTCGAAAGGATCACATGTTTGACGCATATCAACCGTCTTCTTACGCTCCTCGCGAAGCGTCGCCTTACCGTCCGAGGAAGGTACGGGGCTTCACCACATTCCTGATGGCCTGTCTAATGGCGGCAGGGCTACTAGTAATGAACGCACAACCGGCGAGAGCATTCACGTGTACCCACGACTCCATCCTTGCGTGGTCAACGGTCGGTGTCGTTTTGTACGGCGACAGCTACGCCTCCTGCGGTCCGGAGACCGTGGTCTATAACCGCGCCCGACTTCAAGAGCATGCAGGAATCCTCGGATGGAGAAACCGGTCTACAAATGACTGGAGCGGTAGTGCCGCCTGGGTACTCACCTGGACGACGTTCAACTGTTCGGGACACGGCAATGATCTCTGGCGGGCACAGGGCTACTACGAGAGCTCAACCGGCGGATCAGGCACGGCCTACGGTCCGAGCATCAATGGCGTCTGGCGTAACTGCCCCTGAGGCGAACCGAGCAGCCGACACCAAGTGCATAGCATGTCCCTGGTGTCGGCTGCCAACCTCCACTGCTACCTCTCTGCTCAAACATGATCTCAGTCATCGGGATTACGAAGGCGTTCGGCTCAGTCAATGCACTGAATGGAGTATCTCTTGAGCATGGGCCCGGCGTGGCTGTTCTCCTCGGACCGAATGGTGCGGGGAAGACGACACTCTTGCGGTGTCTCGCGACGCTGCTCCAACCCGACTCGGGCGAGATCCATCTGAACGGTGTCCCCGTGGGGCAGGAGAAGGACAACCGAGAGGTACGGCGAATCATGTCTTACATGCCACAGACAGTCGGGTTCAGTCCGGCAGTGACAGTCAAGCAGCATTTGGATCGAGTTGCCGTCCTGAAGGGAATCGTTGGCAGTCAGGCTCGTCGACTAGAGGTAGAACAAGCCATCGAGTCCTTGGAGTTGACCGAGGTTGCCAAACGCAAAGTTCGAAAACTGTCGGGAGGGTTCCAGCGGCGAGTGGCGCTCGCTCAAACCATCATGGGAGCACCGAAGGTCTTGCTATTGGACGAGCCGACGGCTGGGCTGGATCCGGAACAGCGTGCCGTACTCCGTAAAGTCGTTGGCTCTCTTTCCGCAGCCGGAACATCAGTCTTGGTTTCGACACATCAACCCGAGGATGTCCAGTCAATTTCACGGTCAGTCATAGTGATGAAGGATGGCAAGATCCTCTTCGAAGGATCACCATCCGAGCTCGTAGGCGTTGCTGAGGGACGCGTTTGGCTTATGGACCATTCCCCGGACGGTTCGATCAGCTGGCCTACTCCGGACGGTCGGTACCGGGTCCTGGATGCCGGTGGCGCCGGGGACGTCGTAGCACCAACCCTCGAAGACGGATATCTGACCCTTATGAGGTCCGGATGACTTCACCATCTCCTGCCGAGGTCACCTTGAACGGTCGACTCGGAGCTATCGCTGTGCTTGCGTGGGCGGAAGCTCGGTCAGCTGCCGTGCATCCGGTCATGCTTCTCGGAGTGGGCTTGTCAGCGTGGCTCCTCGCCCGCCATCTCCTCGGAGGGGCAGCGGTCTGGCAGGTGCTTTCGGTCGGTATCGGCGGGTTTCTCCTGCCACTGGTCGCCGCGACGTTTCTGGTCGGTGCGTGGTCGTCTTCACGCGAGATCAGGTACTCCTATGAGGAGCATTTCGACTCGTTGGCTCATGGTCGCACCGTACGGTCTCTTGGAATTCTCGGGGGAATGATCGGCCCTCTTGCATACGTGATCGGCCTCGTGGCCGCCGCGGTCCTAGTGGCCAATAGCTCGTCACCAGCAGGCGAGGTGTTGCGAGGGGAAATCGCCGTCGCTCCTTTGGCTGTGGGTGTTGCCTGGGCAGCCGGAGTTGCCTTCCGAGGTGCCAAGCGGCTCCGTGCCACCCCGATTGCGGTGCTCGTTGTCTACGCGGCTCTTCAACTCATCGGATCACCCGACTTCGAAATCGGCTCCGGGGAGTCTGCACCAGGTGCTGACCTCAGCCGGCTGCTCTTGTGGATGCCGCCTAGTGCGTTTGACACACCGTTCGACCTCCTGATGCGTCCGTCAGGTGAACGACCTTGGTTCCTCGTGGCAGTGCTGCTTCTGCTGATCATCGTTGTGGCAGTCAGGACGTCGCGGCGGCTGAGACTCTTGGGGATGGTGTCGGTGGCGATCGCGGTCGCGGCCGCCGGGATGTCGGCAGACCGAGTGCTCTCCTACACGGCACAGCAACCTTGGGCGATCAACACAATGGTAGGTCCGCGGGTGAACTGGGAGTTGCTGACGGCTTCTCAAGACTGCTCTACAGGCGGAAGCGTGGACGTCTGCCCCTACCCAGGTTTCGAGCCTTGGGCCGAGGCGTGGTCCGAGGTGATCCTCCGGGTCCAGGAAGCCTTCCCCAGCAACGTCGAAGCCGTGATCCAGCGACCACAACGAAGCCAGTTCCCAGGGTCAGACCCAGGCCCGAACAGAGTGGCAACGCTATTCGAATGGGATCGGCCGGGCAGTAGCCGACCAGTTCACTCGTTCGCGCTTGCTTCTAGGGGCGGACACACACTCGTCGGCTTGCCCAGCTCTCCCGCCGACTCCTGCAACGCCTCAGGCCAAGGACGATCAGTGTTTCCACTCTGGTTGGCGTCCGTCTCGGTCGATGGCGGAGACACTCTCGTCGCGGACGTCCAAGAGGCAAAAATGATCCCTGAGATCGAGGGAGTGCCGATGGGAGGGGCAATTGTCGACCCGGTAGCGGTAGGCCTTGCACAAGAGTTGATACTCCTCGACGAGAGCCATGTTCGTAATGTGTTTGCCAGCAACTGGGATCGACTAGTCGACCCTCAGACTTCGGTAGACGATGTTGCGGCCTGGTTCGAACTGACGACCGCGCCAACTAGCCAGGCCGACCCCAACGACTCGATACCAGCGTTCGACCGAATCCCCCAATGTGGCTGAGGTTCACCCACGTCGCTAGAACCGAGTGTCGTGTTGCTGATTGGAAGGCTCTCGCTCAAACTTTCGTGGTCGCCTTGGTTCTAGCGCTGCTAGCCCGGAATCAGCAGCCCGGCTTGGCGTCACAGGGAGATCTTCTCAGGATGGGATTGGCAGTTCTCAGCGCCGGAGTTCTACTGGCGTTGGAGGACGACGAGGGCGAAGCGACCAGGGCGCTACCCACTCTCCTTCCAACGCGACTGTTTGCTCGCCTAGCCACAATCATTCCTGCCTGGATATCGGCGGTCGGCGTGGTCCTCACCGTGAGTCGGGTTCCCAACGAGTTCATTGGTGTGCTCCTACGCGAAGGCGCGACTCTCCTGTCTTTTGCAGTCCTCTTAGGTGCGGTCGGATTCAGAGTCCTCGTACCGCACTATTCAACCGGCGCGGCGATGGTCCTCACAGGAGGTCTCCTTACACTTCTTTTTTCCCCAACGTCCATGAACCCGTTCTGGAACGGGCTCACCCCATCCGTCAGGCCCAGCGGAGGGGGATGGTATCTAGCAGGCGTGGGCGCTCTGGCTGTGGCGATCGCTATGACCCGCCGTTCCAGCCTCATCCTTGGATGGCAAGAACTCTTCCGACGACGAAGTTCCGACTGAAGATAGGCAGCACGTACCGTTCGCTCACGGGATGACTATTCAACTGCGTTACCTAGTGTTAGATCGTTGAGTAGCATCAGTCCCATGCCAGATACCGAACTTGTAGACGAACTCCGGAGGCTGTACCCGCCCATCCTGACGACGGCCCATGTTGCTGAGATGCTGCACTGCACCGTTGGTGATGTCCGAGACAAGGTTCACCGAGGTGAGATCGACGCCGTTAGGTGGGGACAGCAGTTCCGCTTCTTCCGAGATGACGTGCTGAATGCCCTCCAGCCATACCAGGCGGGCGAAGAGCTTCCCTCAGCGGAGGTCTCAACGGAGGCATGAGCGATGGAATCAACTACGAGTACTGGTACCCGGACGTACCGCCGGTCATGGACACCGTCCAGCTAGCTGATCTTCTCCACACCAACGAGCAGATGATCCGCAACTGGGCAAGGGACGGGATCATCCCCGCCCACCGTCGCCCGGGCGGCCGCAAGTTCACATTTCTGCGCCACGAGATCTTCGACTGGCTCCTAGCCAACCGATACGAAATCGAGTCCAACTAAGTCGAGCTGTTTGAGGCATTGCTCGCGGAAGGATTCCGTCGGACACTCATACCGCAGGCTAGCTAGGTCTGGAGCTTGGCTGAATCCGGATGGGCGCCTGGAGAGCGGGTTCCTCGCACAGGAGAGGGTCTTGTGCTTGCCCTACAGCGTGTGGTATCCTTTCGGTAATCGTTCAGCCCGCCCAGGATCTCCTGGTGTGGGCTGGATCTCTTTCGGGGGTCACAGTGACCGCGCCACGGCCCGTTAAGCCTTTCAAGACGATTGATGAGCAGATCGACCTGCTCAGGTCTCGCGGTCTCGACCTGAATGACGCCGAGGCTAGGCAGTGGCTTGGAAGTGTCGGTTACTACCGCCTCAGCGGATACTGGTATCCGTATCGCGAGGTGGATTCAACAAATGGTCAGCGAATGGATCAGTTCGTTCCCGAGGCGAAGATGGAAGACGTCGTTCGGCTATACGAGTTTGATCGCAAGTTGCGAACTCTGATCCATGACGGCGTCGAACGTATTGAGGTAGCGCTTCGGAGCAGAGTCGCCAACGCCATCGGTAGAGATGGGTCACTCTCCTACCAAGATTCCTCCGGCTTTCGGCCAACTTTCGATCACCAAGGATGGCTCAAGACCGCCAGGCGGCGGGTCGAGCGTGCTGGCAAACACAATGCTGCCATCAATCACTACAACGAGAGATACGACGGGCAACTACCCATATGGGTTCTGATGGAGGTACTGGACTTTTCCGACGTCTCCAAGCTCTATGACGGACTCCCAGCCAAAGCCCAGTGGGATGTCGCCGAGCAGTTTGGTGTCTCTATTGACCTTGGGCGTCTAAGTGGCAATCAGCGCCAGAAGGCCAAAAGGTCCCATCCCCTTGCAAGGTGGTTCGAACACCTGACTGTTCTGCGGAATACGTGTGCGCACCATGCCCGCGTCTGGAACCGCTCCTTTGTACCAGCGGGCACGACGGCTTTGCGGACGATTGACTCCTTGCGCTCCCTACCCGAGGGGCAAAGCGAGCGGATATACGGCGCCATGCTGGTGATGGCATGTCTGTTGCAGACCACGTCGCCCGGCACTACGTGGGCCTTGAAGGTCAGGTCTCTTGTGGATGATTCCTTTGATGGGATTTCTGGCCGTTCTACCGACGAGATGGGCTTTTTCGAGCACTGGCAAGATGAGCAGCTCTGGCTCGCACCCAACATTGTGTAGGCAGAGTCACTCCGCGGGTGCGAGAGTGGTCCCGTTAGCAGGTTCTCTGTCCCTGACCGGTGGTCACGATGAAGTAGCCGACGATGGCCGTTGTGAGAACCGCCGCTGTGCGGGCGATGGTGCGATCAAACATTGAGGGCGGTGATGACGCACACAGTTGCAACCGGTCAGGTTGCGGTATACCAGTAGACTTGGCATCAAGATGATGCAACTGTGTGCGGTCAGGACCGCTGGGTAGCCGGATGAGCTTGAGCCGTCAGCTTCTGGCCAAGGTCGACGCTCAGCTGCGGGCTGAGTTGGACCAGGCCGAGGAGGTTCAACTGGTGAAGGTGCCGGTGTCGGGTGCGGTCTGGTCGACGTGGCGGCGGTACTGCGAGCTTGCCGGAGTTCCGATGGGTCGTGGTCTGAGCATTCTGCTTCACCATGAACTCGCCTCGCTTGTCGACCAGGAAATCGAGACAGTCGCCGACCGCTTCGCGGCAAGGCAAGCCGAACTCGATGAACGCTCCAAGGCACTCGCCGCTGCCGAGAAGGAGATCGAAAGCCGGAGACGCGATCTGAGCATCCGGGAAAGTGACTTCCGAGGGCGAGAACGTGAGGTGGCCGCTCGCGAAGAGAACGTGGCAGTCCTTGAGGAGAGCATCGGCCAGACGATCACGCGGCGATCTCCCAGTGTCCCCGCAACGAAGCCGGGGCGCAACGATCCTTGTTGGTGTGATTCGGGGAAGAAGTTCAAGTTCTGTCATGGTCGACCCGCATAAGGCTAGTTAGCGACTGTATAACTGGTAACTCTATGTTATGCTCTGGTTTATGGGGTCGCGCAGTCAACCGCCGCTTCCATTCTCCGAAGATCGTCCAGCGCCGGGCCAAAGCGATCGAGCGACCCTCACCGTCCCTGAAGCAGCTGAACTTCTAGGGATCGGCCGCAATCTGGCGTATCAACTGGCCCGCGAGGGAGAACTCGCTGGTGTGCCGGTCATCCGAGTGGGTCATCGAATCGTGGTGCCTGCAGCGCGCCTCCAGGCTGTGCTTGGACTCGACCGACCCACCGCGACAGGTACTGAGGGTGCTGGAAAGGCAGGAATCTGAAATGAAGGGCACCGTCATCAAGCGGGGCGCAAAGTGGTCGGTCATCATCGACGCCGGCCGGGATCCCGAGGGGAACCGGATTCGGAAGTGGCATTCGGGATACGCGACCAAGAAGGAAGCCGAAGCCGCAAGGATCGAGATCCTCGCACAGCTCCAGTCCGGCGTTTACATGGCTCCAACGAAGATCACGGTCGCAGAGTGGCTTTCCGGGTGGCTCGATGGCCGAGTCGGGCTGGCGGACACGACCATGGAAGGCTACCGGCGGGATGCCAAACGCGTCATCGATGGCTACAACACTGACCCGGTTATCTCGGGACTCGGCCCGATCCGAGTGAGGGAGCTGACACCGGCTTCGATCCGAAAGTTCTACAAGGCCCTCTCAGATAGAGGTCTTGCGCCAGCGACGGTGAAGAACACTCACGCGGTGCTTCACAAGGCGCTCTCTGATGCTGTGAGAGAAGGGGTGCTGGTCCGGAATCCAGCCGACCAGGTGGAACTGCCGAAAGCGAACCCGCCGGATACCGATACTTGGACTGCGGACCAACTGGCGTCGTTCCTGGCCAAGGCCAGCGACCACAGGTTGTACGCCGCCTGGGTGCTCATGTGCAGTACCGGGATGCGTCGATCCGAAGTTCTCGGCGCCCGCTGGACCAACCTCGACCTCGACCAGGGTCGTATCGCCGTGGTGGACACGGTGGTCCCGGTCGCCAACAGGCCGGTGCTCCGTTTGGGTGACACGAAGTCGCGGCGGTCAAAGAGGGTCATCGCTCTCGACCAGGCCACTGTGAAAGTGCTCACGGAGCACAGGAAGCGTCAGAATGTCGAAAGGCTGCGCGCTGGCGAAGCCTGGGAAGACCTCGATCTGGTATTCGCCAACGAACTCGGTGAGATGGTCGTGCCGATCTGGTTCACTCGGACGACGAAACGGCTTGCCGGCGAAGCCGGAGTGCCTGCGTTGACTCCCCATGCTGCAGCCCGGCACACTTGGGCGACGCTGGCGCTCTCTGCGGGGATCCCGGCCAAAGTCGTTTCTGAGCGGCTTGGCCATTCGACGGTTGCATTGACGCTGGATCGGTACTCGCACGTTGTGGAGGGGATGGATCGGGACGCTGCGGAGCGTGTGGCGTCGCTGATCGAACAGGCGTCCCGGTGAAATGGTTGCAAAGTGGTTGCAATCGGCGGATGTCGGAGAACCGGCCACCGGTTAAGAATCGGTGAAGTCCCTGGTGGGCGAGGGGGGACTTGAACCCCCACGATCTTGCGATCACAGGAACCTGAATCCTGCGCGTCTGCCAATTCCGCCACTCGCCCTGAGTAGCAGCCGAAATCGTACCTTTTCCTCGGGACTTTGCTCCCCCAGGATTGTTCCGCCCAGAAGGCGACTTCGTCAAAACAGGTACCCTTCGCACCTGTGAATGTGGTTCGGAGTCTCGAACGACGGTTGGAACGGCTCCTCGAAGGTGTGGCCGGTCGCGTCTTCGCCGGAAGACTCCATCCCTCCGAAATCGCCACCCGACTGGCCCGGGACGCCGACTTCGCCCGGTTCGACCATGAGAACGGTCCCGCTTCAGCAAACGTGTACAGCATCCTGATTAATCCCCGGGATCTCGAGACCGAGCCATCCGAGCTGGAAGCGAAGCTCACCGAGGAGATTTCCGCATATGCCGCCGAGGAGGGCCTCCGTCTCGAAGGACCCTGTCGGGTCACAATCACCCCGTCGGACACCGTGGCACCGGGAAGCCTCGTATGTCACGTCGAGGTCGTCCCCGGCCCCACGACACCATGGGCCCGTCTCATCACTGAGGGCGAATCGCTTGAGATCGGACACAACAACGCTCTGATCGGCCGTTCCGACGTGGCCGATGTCGTGGTCCCCCATGACGATGTGAGTCGCCGACACGCCATCATCTCCCGTCGGGCTGGCCGGTACTGGATCCGCGACGTCGGCTCGGCCAACGGGACAACTGTGGATGGGCGTCCCGTCGGACCCGAACCGGTTGCGTTCGGAGAGGGCTCGATGATCGGTCTGGGTTCACATCACTACCGCTTCGTGGTCTGATGCCCGATCTCCTGCTTGCCATCCTCAGGATCATCTTCCTCGGCCTGATCTACCTCTTCGTCTGGCAGGTGGCACGAGCAGTCGGATCCCACCTCGGAATATCGGTGCGACGCCAGACCCGGGAGGGGACCAAGATCCTTTTCGTCAAGTCGGAGACGGCCGCCGGCCGTGAAATCGAAGTCACCAATGTGGTCGTCCTCGGCCGGTCCGACGAGGCCGATGTTGCACTGGACGACCCCTACGCTTCTGAATTCCACATGCGACTGGTCGCCCAGGACAACGGCATCATGCTCCACGATCTGGGCAGCACCAATGGCACCTATGTGAACGGGAGACGGGTGGTGGCGCCGACCCAGCTACGCAAAGGCGACACCATCCAGGTGGGCAAGACGGTGATGGAGGTCAGGTGAGATACATCTGGGCGGCGGGCAGCCATCAGGGGATGGTCCGCACCAACAACGAGGACTCCCTCTACCCCGAGGTCTCGGGTGAGTCGAGCGGTCCGACCACGTTGATGGTCGCCGACGGTATGGGTGGTGCGGTGGCCGGGGAGGTCGCCTCCCGACTCGCGGTCAACGCGGCCTCATCCGTCAATCTCGACCCTGCCGACCGGGTTGCGGCTGGCAATCGGGCCATCCGCGAGGAAGTCGCCCGCGAACCCTCCCTCGAGGGAATGGGCACCACCATGACCCTGGTCACCCTCACCGAGGACCAGACCGCCCTCCTCGCCCATGTAGGCGACTCCAGGGCGTACATGATGCGAAAGGGCGTCCTCCGACAACTGACCACCGACCACACCGTCGCTGCCGAACTGATGGCCCGCGGACAATTGACGCCCGAGGAGGCCGCCCATCACCCCCAACGTCACATGCTCACCCGGGTCCTCGGACTCACCCGTTTCGTCAACGTCGACACCCAGGAGATCAACCTCGAAATCGGGGACCGGATCATGTTGTGCTCGGACGGTCTCACCGAGATGGTCAGCGACGACGACATCGCCGCAGCCCTTTCCGGCACGGCACCCGACGAAGCCACCTGGAAGCTCATCGAGATGGCCAATGCCGCCGGTGGAGTCGACAACATCTCGGTGATCGTCATCGACGTTCTGGAGTAAAGATGGGGAAGATTCCTTAGTGGTGGGAGCGACTGCCCCCTACCCCACCGCTTCGCGGCGGGGTCCCCTTCCCCCAAAGCCATCGCTTTGGGGGACGAAGACTGGCCCCTACCCCACGCAAGTTCTGTTGGTGGGAGCGACTGCCCCCTACCCCACCGCTTCGCGGCGGGGTCCCCTTCCCCCAAAGCTTTCGCTTTGGGGGACGAAGAAGGCAGGTCCCCTTCCCCCAAAGCTCCGGTTTGGGGGACGAAGAGGGTCTCCATCGTGACCCGTAGGGCAGAGTGGGCTTCCATCCTCGCCGCGTCGGCGCTGGCGGCGGCAGGGGTCACTCTGGTCAACATCGCCCGGGGTGGCAGCGTCGACGCTCACACGGGTCTCACCTTCCTCATCTTCCTCATCGCCTTCGGGGGTTGGGGTGTGGCCGTCCAGGTCTGGGCACCGAAGGCGACCCCGCTCCTCCTTCCGACCGTCGCCGGAATCGCCGCCATCGGATTCCTCCAGGTCTATCGCCTCGATATGGGCCGTGCGGGTCTACAGAGATGGTGGCTCCTCATCGGAGCGACCCTCGCTTCCGTGGTGCTGTGGCTCCTGTCCCGCCACGGGACCTCGGTCCTCCGTCGCTATCGCAATCTGATCCTGGCGATTTCGATCGGGCTGCTCCTTCTCCCCAACCTCCCGTCGGGCTGGCCATTACCCCTGAGGGGTCTTGAGGTCAACGGTTCCCGACTCTGGATCACCCTCGACCTGGGGTTCACCTCGATCGGGTTCCAACCGGCGGAATTGGGCAAGCTCGGTCTGGTCATCTTCCTCGCCGCCTACCTGGCCGACCATATGCGGGCACTCCGTGAGGCCCACCGGCAAGTGGGCCCCATCCGCTTTCCGGAGCCACGACAGCTGATCCCGTTGCTGATCGCATGGGGTGTCAGCCTCCTCATCCTCGTCGGACAGCGCGACCTGGGAGCCTCGATCCTCCTCTTCGCCGGGTTCGTCATCCTCCTCTACGCCGCCACCGGAACCCCGGGGTATCTGGTCGTCGGGGGTCTGCTCACCCTGCTCGGAGGGCTCAGTGCCTATCTCGCCTTCGACCACGTGCAACGACGAGTGATCGGTTGGCTGTCACCGTTCGAGCACTACTCCGACGAGGGTTATCAGATCGTCCAGGGTCTTTTCGCCCTCGGGTCGGGCAGTCTTGCCGGCGCCGGACCCGGGATGGGACGACCCGACTTGATCCCAAACGCCTCGACCGACTTCATCTTCGCCGCGGTCGGTGAAGAGCTGGGATTCGCCGGATCGGTTGCGGTCCTGGCCATGTACGGGCTTCTGGTCGCGGTCGGTTTCGGAATCGCATTCCGGAGCCGGGACATCTTCCGCAAATTGCTCGCCGCGGGCCTCACCATCATCCTCGGTGTCCAGGTATTCCTCATCGTCGGGGGAATCCTGCGACTGCTCCCCCTCACCGGCATCACCCTGCCCTTCATGTCGTATGGCGGCTCGGCCCTGGTGGGCAACATGATCCTGATCACACTCCTGCTGCGGATCAGCCACGAGGAGGCCGGATAGTGAACGGCCCGATCCGGAGGATCGCCATCGCCATGTTCACCGCACTGGGCGCGCTCCTGTTCGCGGTCACCTGGTTCCAGGTGATCCGGGCAGACGATCTCAAGAACGACTCGAGGAATGCCCGCCCCACCCAGACCGAGAGGGGCAAGGAACGGGGGTACATCGTCACCATCGACGGGACCGTGGTGGCCCGATCGGTTCCGATCGAAGGAAGTCGGGACTTCCGACGGGAGTATCCCGAAGGCGAGGTCTTCGCCCACACCGTTGGCTATTCGTCGTTCCTGGTGGGTGACTACGGTTTGGAACGCTCCCGGGCGTCGGTTCTCCGCTCCCGTCGCGATGTGACCATAAGCGACCTGATCGCCGGGATCCTCGGTGCCGACCTGCGGCCCCGGAACCTCGAGATCACCATCGACTCCCGGCTCCAGCAGGCGGCCTTCGATGCTCTCGGCAACCATCGGGGGGCGGTGGTGGCACTGGATCCGTCCACCGGCGCGATCCTGGCGATGGTCTCCAAACCCTCGTTCGACCCGACACTCCTCATCGGTGACGATGCGGCGTTCCACTGGCAGGATCTCAACGACGATCCAAACCGTCCCCTCTCGGACAGGGCCACCCGGGAGCGTTACGCACCGGGATCGACCTTCAAAGCGGTCGTGGCCGCCACCGCAATCGACTCCGGAAAGGCGGACCCGAGCACGACATTCGCCGACCCCATCGAGTTCCCCCTGCCCAATTCGACCGCCACCATCTCCAACGCCTGGAACGGGGTCTGCAACAACGGACGCACCGCCACCCTCCTCCAGGCATTCGCTCGAAGCTGCAACACCATCTTCGCCGACCTCGCCATTCAGGTCGGGGCCAGGGACATCGGCCTCACCGTGGAAGCTCTCGGATGGAACCACGACCTGCCTTTCGAGTGGAACCTCGCCCCCGCCGTCTGGCTCACCGAACAGCTCGAGCAGGATTCGGCGGCGCTGGGTCAGAGCGGGATCGGGGAACGCGACGTGAGGGCGGCGCCGTTTCACATGGCGATGCTCGCTTCAGCTATCGCCAACAAGGGACAATTGTTCGCTCCGTACCTGGTGGAGAGGGTGTTCGACGCCGACGGTGCGGAGGTGGAACCACCCCACGTCGGGATCCCCGGTCGAACCATGGCGGAGGAGACGGCGGCCACGGTGACCCTGATGATGGAGCGGGTGGTCACCGAAGGGACCGGGCGGGCGGCCGCGGTTCCCGGGGTGCGGGTCGCCGGCAAGACAGGGACAGCCACCGGCACCGGCGGCTTTCCCAACCTCTGGTTCATCGGCTTCGCACCCGTCGAGCAGCCCTCGATTGCACTTGCGGTGTTCGTCGAAGGAGACTCGACCACAGGCGAATCCGCCAGTGGTGGCGCCATCGCAGCGCCCATCGCACGGACCGTTCTTGAAGCGTGGCTGGACATGAACCGATGAGTTGTGTCCTGACCTTTCCTAGTATCTGGTAGCCGAATGGACACCCCCACCACCCTCAACGAGCGTTACACCGTGCTCTCCCATGTCGCCAGAGGCGGAATGGCGGACGTTTATCAGGGTCATGACACCCTGCTCAACCGGACCGTGGCGATCAAGGTGCTCCACTCCCAGTACTCCGCCGACGAGGCCTTCGTGAAGCGGTTCCGTCGGGAGGCCCAGGCCGCGGCCAACCTTTCCCACCCCAACATCGTGGGCATCTACGACTGGGGTCAGGCGCAGAACACGTATTTCATCGTGATGGAGTTGGTCGACGGACGTGCCCTCCGTGATGTCCTCCGCTCCGAAGGTGCCCTCCTCCCCCGACGCGCCACCGAGATCGCCGCCGAGACCGCGGCGGCTCTGTCGGTAGCCCATCAGGGAGGTCTGATCCATCGTGACGTCAAGCCGGGGAACATCCTCCTCGCCAAGGACGGCACGGTAAAGGTGACCGACTTCGGTATCGCCCGGGCCTTCGACGACAGTCAGGAACTGACCCGTACCGGTGCGGTAATCGGCACCGCCACTTATTTCAGCCCGGAGCAGGCTCAGGGTGCCTCCGCCGATGCTCGAAGCGATGTCTACGCCCTTGGTGTCGTCCTCTACGAAATGCTCACCGGCCGTCCCCCGTTTGTCGGGGACAGCCCGATGGCGGTGGCCTTCCAGCATGTTTCCAGCGAGGCCGTGGCGCCTTCCACCCTCAACCCGGATGTCTCACCCGAACTCGATGCGGTGGTGGCCAAGGCGATGCGCAAGGATCCCGACGCCAGGTACCAGACAGCCGAAGAGATGCGTCAGGACCTCCTCGCGGTGCTCGCCGGCGAACCCGTCCAGGTGTCTGCAGCGGTCCCGGCCGTAGTCGGAGCCAGTGCCACCAGAGTGATGGAGGCGGTACCCCCACCGACGGTCGTCCCCGATGAGGTCTACCGGCAACTCGAGGAAGAACCGCCATCCCAGATCCCGTTCATCGTCACCGCCATGGCGCTGCTTGCCGGGCTGGTCATCCTTCTCTTCCTGCTCTTCCAGAACATGAACCGGCCCGAACCGGACATCGCCGAGGTTCCCGATGTCGCCGGGATGAGTGAACTGCTCGCGGTCACCACGCTCGCCAATGCCGGATTCCGTGTGGAGCGGGTGCCCGAACCCAGCGACGAGATCGAAATGGGAATCGTCATCCGCACCGATCCTGCCGGGGGCTCAGAGGCCCAACTCGACTCGATCGTCACCATCTATCTGTCCACCGGACCCGAGGAGACCGAGGTGCCACCGGTCATCGGGCGGCATATCGACGACGCCCGTCAGTTGATCGAGGCGGCGGGACTCGAGGTTGATGTGACCTATCGCGCCGACTCGAACTTCGAGGTCGACCACGTCATCGAACAGTCACCCGCCGGCGGTGTCCATGTCGGACTCGGGTTCACGGTGAACCTCGTGGTTTCGACAGGACCCGACCTGGTGGAGATTCCCGATCTGGCCGGGAAGACCGAACGGGAGGCGACGCTGGAGCTCCAACGCCTCGGCCTTGTCTGGGACTTCGTCGAGGAGAACTCGAATTCAGTGGCTGCCGACCTTGTCATTCGCACCGATCCCGCTGCCGGACAGACCGTCCCCGCCGGTTCAACGGTCATGCTCGTGATTTCCCTCGGTCCACCACCGGTTCAGGTCCCCAATCTCACCGGCATGACCGAGGCCGAAGCCAGATCTGCCCTCGAGGCCCTGGGTCTGGTTCCGATCATCTCGGCGACCCGTCAACCCGTCGACAACGAGGAATTGGATGGGCGTGTCGTCAATCAGATTCCGGCGTCGGGCCAGACGGTGCCTGTGGGCACCACGGTCCAGGTGACCTTGGGCATCTACCAGCCTCCACCGACCACGACCACCACCACGGCGCCTGAGACCACGACCACGACCGAAGATGAAGGGGGCGGGGGCTAGGTATCCCGTCCCGGCCGGGGCGCGTCGCCTCAGCGGTAGTTGGTTGTCATCAGGAACCCGGCGGCGATTGCGGCCAGGCCGATGAACATGTAGTACTGGTTCAGGTTGAAGATGAACCGGATCAGCACGAGAACCACTCCTACCAGCATCAGCCCCGCCATCAGTGCGACGTACCAGGTGGGACTGGGTTCTTTGGCCTTCTCGACGTCCTTAGGCGTCCCGGTCTGTGGTACGGAGGTCTTCTTCCGCTTCTTCGACTCTGGCATGCCGGTACGACCCTAGTCGCCCGGCAACCAATCGGAGCCGTAATTACACGCGTGTAGTTATCCGCAACCTGTAGAAATTCCCTTGGACAACTACACCCCTCTGACCCGCCGTCCGGGTCCTCGCCGGGTCAGGGTCTCCACACCGGGATCATGTCCTCACGACAGTGTCGGGGCGGTTTGTCCTCCCGTGCGTTGACCATCCTCATGGTCAGTTCGGCACCGCAGACCGTGCACCGGTAGTCCTGATCGGTGAGGACCACGTCCTCGGGGTCTATCTCCGGTGGCGGTGTGGAAAGCATGCGGATGAACAGCAGGGCCACCCGCCACACCACTACCCCGATCGCCACCGCCACGATCACGTCGGTGATGGTGTTGCCGGTCAACCGCCCCTCCCCTCCGCGATCCGGCCGGGGTGACAGGGCAAAGTCAGAGACGCTCGATGATGGTGGCGTTTGCCATTCCGCCACCCTCACACATGGTCTGCAACCCGTACCGACCGCCGATCCGGTCCAACTCCCAGAGCAGGGTGGTCATGAGCCGGGCACCGGAGGCCCCGAGCGGGTGTCCGAGGGCGATTGCCCCACCGTTCACGTTGGTGCGGTCCCAGAGAGCCATCGGGTCGGAACCACCGTGTTCCATCCTCCAGGCGATCCCGACACATGCGAACGCCTCGTTCACCTCGAAGAGGTCGATGTCGTCGAGACTGAGACCGGAGCGTTGCAGCGCTTGCTCGGTCGCCGGGATCGGCCCAGTCAGCATGATGACCGGGTCCACACCGGCCATGGTCATCGTGTGGATCCGCGCCTTCGGGGTAAAACCTCGCTTCTCAGCAACGTCCTCGGCCATGATCAGCAGGGCGGCCGCCCCGTCTGAGATCTGGGACGAGTTGCCGGCGGTCACCTTGCCGTCCGCCTGGAAGGCGGGCTGAAGCGACCCCAGTTTCTCGAGAGATGTGTCCCAACGGATTCCCTCGTCACGGGTCACCAGCACGGTCGACCCGTTCTCGTCGGTGACCTAGACCGGGACGATCTAGCTCTCGAACGGTGCCTCCTCGGTGGCCCGGGCGGCCCTCCGATGGGACTCGAGGGATAGCTCGTCGAGTTCTTCCCGGCTGATGCCCCATTTCTCGCAGATCATCTCGGCTGAGATCCCCTGGGGAACCAGACCATTGACATACCGTTGGAATACTTTGGGACCGAACGGGAGTCCGGGACCCTGCTGGGCCGAGCTACCCATCGGGACACGGGTCATGTTCTCCACCCCGGCAGCGATGACGATGTCCTGGACCCCGGCCATGATCGCCTGGGCGGCAAAGTGAACCGACTGCTGGGAGGAGCCACACTGGCGGTCGATGGTGACACCGGGCACCGACTCGGGGAATCCGGCGGCGAGAGCGGCGTTCCGACCGATGTTGTACGCCTGCTCCCCGATCTGGCTGACATTGCCCATGATCACGTCGTCGACCAAACCAGGGTCGAGGTCGTTCCGGGTGACCAGTGCTTCGAGCGGGACCGAGGCGAGGTCGACGGCGTGGGTGTCTTTGAATGCCCCGTTGCGCCGTCCCACGGGTGTGCGTACCGCATCG
>CAYNSP010000032.1:0-17159 GCA_964400035.1 uncultured Acidimicrobiaceae bacterium
CGAGTCATACCGGAGGCAGGGTACCGGCACGACGTCGCGATGCCCGATCTGCGATCACCACGCCACCGACGATCAGGAAGGCCCCGACCACGACCGGGAGGGTCAACGACTCCCCGAGGAACAGGATCGCAAGGGCAACCGCCAGTACCGGCACGGTGTAGCCGGTCAACCCGAGCCGCCACGACGGGTTGACCGACGCCCCCACCAGGAATGCGGCGAATGGGACCACGGTGCCGACGGTGCCCATGATCACGATCAGCCACCAGCTCTCCCGGTCGACCGTGGACACGTCGAAGTCGAAGAAGACCGGCACCACCAGGAAGAGAGCCAGGGTGCAGCTGGTGAACTGGGGCAGGACCAGCTCCTCGCCCCGGATGTTCAGGGCGAACTTGCGGGTGAGGGCTCCGTTGAGGCCAGCCAGCACAACGCCGCTGAGACTGAAGGCAACTCCTCTCCACAGATTGTCGACACCCTCGAGAGTGTCGCCACCGGCGCCTACCAGGATGGCCGATCCGATCAATGCGATCACCAGTCCGGGGATGGCCCTGGGGCGGAAGCGTTCCTTCACTATGAAATGGGCTGCAACCACGGTGGCGATCGGGATCAGTGCGATAAGGAGGCCGCCCAGACTTGCGGGCAGATCTTCCAGAGCCCGGGTCAGCACCATGTTGGGCATGGCCATACCGAGGACACCGAGGACGATGCCGTATTTCCAGGCTGTCGGGGAGGTCGAACGGAATCTGGGGCTGGCCGCGACCAGGATGAGGAGGGCCAGCATCGCCACGGCCAGCCGGAGAGGCACCAGTGTCACGGCGGCCACCCCCCGGAGGACGATCGCCCGGCTCACCACCACGGATAATGCCCATCCAAACGTGGCCACGATCAGAGGGGTCCACGGGTTTCCCGACCACGCTCCCGCGGGCTGGGGCTTTTCTCTTGTCAACTGAGGTCCCGGCACGATTCCGACGGTAACCATACGGCTCAATCTGCAAATTCCCGCAGCCGATAACCTGTGGGTATGAAAAGCCGCCTCCTCGCGCTCGTGGTACTTCTTGTTCTCGCCGCCTGTGGTGCGCCCTCCCCGGCGGAGACCACCCTTGCCGGACCGGGGACCACAGAGCCGGTACAAGCGATCCAGCTGAGCTACACCCTGGAAGCCGGGAGGACCTTCACGTTCGAGGTCGACATCGATCAGACACTGGAGATGGATACGACCGGTGACGCTGAGGCAATGGGTGACGAGGAACTGCCCGGTTCGCTTCGCCTCCACACCGTCGGGACCGGAACCATCACCTACACAGTTGAAGACGGTGACAGGGCGGGCACCTTCAAAGTGACACTCAGTGGCGACTTCAGTGATCTCTCGGTTACCGGGACCATGGATGGCGAACCCGTCGACAGCGGCGAGATCCCCGAGATGGCGGAACTGGGGCCGGTGGACTTCACATTCACAGTCGACGAGAACGGCAACCTGGTGGAGGAAGATCCGGATCTCGATGGCCTCATGGGAGGTCTATTCGAGGGCTTCTCGGGCATTGGCGACATGGCCAGCACCCGGTTCCCGTTCTTCGGGCCACCGCTCATCGATGGGGAGGTCGCGGTCGGCGAGAACTGGACCAGCAGCTTCGACATCCCCGGACTCGGCGGTGAGACCTACACCACGGAGATCACCTCGACCGTGACCGGGACCGAGATGATCGATGGCACCGAGACCTTCGTGATCGACAGCGTGACCCGTGCTCCCAAGATCGAATTCGACATGGGAGAACTGATCAAGGGGATGATGGAGGGGTTCCTCCAGGTCGGGGAGCCTACCGACGAGGAGATCGCCGAGTTGACCGATCTCATGAACCAGATCCGATTCCTCATGGTCTTGCCGCCGTCTCAGACCGACTCGACGTTCTGGTTCGACAATGAGGCCGGGCTGACCAGGAAGGCTGAGTTCACCAGCAGTGGCGGCATGAGCTTCGACGTAGCCGCACCCGACGAGGAGGGGGAGATCATGGAGTTCGGACTGAACCTGACCGTCAACCAGACGATGGCATACCGCCTCGTCGGTTCCTGACGGCATCGGTACCATTGCGACGATGACCGTCGCTACCCGCCCGTCGATCCTGCCCGATCGCGTCAACACCGCGACGCTACGGAGCTTCTTGCGTGACGTGCCCTCGGTCGATGAGGTGGGTGCCCAGGAACGGGTCGCAGCGCTTTCCACCCGGTCGATCAAACGGGAATCGAAACGGGCAGCCCTCGATCTGATCGTCCGGATGATGGATCTGACCACCCTCGAGGGCAAGGACACGGCCGGCAGGGTGGCCCAACTCTGTGCGAAGGCGATCCGGCCCGATCCAACCGACCCGTCGATTCCGTCCGTGGCAGCAGTGTGTGTCTACCCCAACATGGTCAGGTACGCCGTGGGTGCGACCGAGGGGACAGGTATTCACGTGGCCAGCGTGGCCACCTACTTCCCTTCCGGGCAGGCAGACACCAAGCTCAAGGTCGAGGAGACCCGCAAGGTCGTCGCCGACGGGGCCGACGAGGTCGACATGGTGATCGACCGTGGCGCATTCCTCTCCGGCGAGTACTTCAAGGTCTTCGACGAGATCCGACGGGTCAAAGAGGCCTGCGGAAACGCCCATCTCAAGGTCATCCTGGAGACCGGCGAATTGGTCACACTGGACAACGTGCGGCGGGCGTCATTTCTGGCCATGGCAGCGGGAGCGGACTTCATCAAGACTTCGACCGGCAAGGTGACTCCGGCCGCCACCCTTCCCGTGACACTGGTGATGCTCGAAGCGATCAGGGACTTCCACGATGCAACCGGGTTGATGATCGGGATGAAGCCAGCCGGCGGGATCCGGACTTCGAAGGACGCCATCCGTTACCTAGTGGTGCTCAATGAGACCCTCGGTGAGCCGTGGATGACACCGGATCTGTTCCGATACGGTGCATCCTCTCTCCTCAACGATGTCCTGATGCAGATCCGGTGGCTCGAGACCGGTCGCTACGCGTCACCCGACTACTTCACAAAGGACTGACCTTGGCCGCCAAGCTCCCGACCACAACCCACACCCCACTGCTCTGGGAGTACGCCCCGTCCATCGAGTCAACCGATATCGTCCAATTGGAAGATCGCTACGGCCTCTACATCGATGGTGAGTTCACTGCTCCCAAGTCGGGCAAGTACTTCCCGGCGATAAACCCGGCCACCGAAGAGACTCTGGCCACCGTGTCTGAGGCCGGGGAAAAGGACGTCTCCAACGCTGTGGCCGCGGCGCGGTCCGCATTCGAGGAGACCTGGGGGCCGATGAGCGGTCCGGAGCGGGCCAAGCATCTCTTCCGGATCGCCAGGATGATCCAGGAGCGTTCGCGGGAGCTGGCGGTCCTTGAGACCCTCGATGGAGGCAAGCCGATCCGTGAGGCCCGGGATGTCGACCTCCCCCTGGTGGCCGGACACTTCTTCTACTACGCGGGTTGGGCCGACAAGCTCGAGTACGCCTTCCCCGGGGTGAAACCTCGACCGCTCGGGGTCGCCGGACAGATCATCCCGTGGAACTTTCCTCTGCTGATGCTCGCCTGGAAGGTGGCCCCGGCCCTTGCCGCGGGAAACACAGTGGTGCTCAAGCCTGCGGAGACGACTCCGCTCACCGCGCTCATCTTCGCCGAAATCGCCTCCGAGTCGGGTCTGCCACCGGGAGTCCTGAATGTGGTGACCGGCGCCGGAGCGACCGGGGCCCACCTCGTGGGCCATCCCGATGTCGACAAGATTGCCTTCACCGGTTCGACCGAGGTCGGCAAGATGATCCAGAGCCGGGTCGCTGGAAGCGGCAAGAAGCTGACCCTCGAACTCGGGGGGAAGGCGGCCAACATCATCTTCGAGGACGCCCCCATCGACCAGGCGGTGGAGGGGGTCATCAACGGGATCTTCTTCAACCAGGGTCACGTCTGCTGTGCCGGCTCGCGTCTCCTCGTCGAAGAGAGCATCCACGATCGATTCGTCGACAAGCTGAAGCGACGTCTCGCCACCCTGAGGGTCGGCGACCCCATGGACAAGAACACCGACGTGGGTGCGATCAACAGCCGGGCACAACTGGAGAAGATCACCGAGTTGGTCGAGTCCGGGATCGAGGAGGGTGCGTCGATCTATCAGCCCGACTGCGAGCTTCCCGCCCGGGGCTTCTTCTTCAAGCCGACCCTCTTCACCAACGTCTCCCAATCGCACCGGATCGCCCAGGAGGAGATCTTCGGTCCTGTCCTCTCCATCCTCACCTTCCGCACTCCGGAGGAAGCCGTCGAGAAGGCCAACAACACGCCGTACGGCCTGTCGGCCGGCGTCTGGACGACGAAGGGGTCGAGGATCCTCTGGATGGCGGACAGGCTCAGGGCTGGCGTGGTCTGGGCTAACACCTTCAACAAGTTCGACCCGACCTCTCCGTTCGGGGGATACAAGGAGTCCGGTTTCGGTCGGGAAGGCGGCCGTCATGGACTCCTGCCATACCTGGATTGGAGTGAAGGTTGAGCCGGGTCGAGGTCAAGAAGACCTACAAGCTCTACATCGGGGGAAAGTTCCCCCGGTCCGAGTCGGGTCGCTCATATCCCGCGGTGGGTGCCGACGGCAACGTCCTGGCCCGGGTGGCGAGAGCCAGTCGGAAGGATCTCCGCGACGCGGTCCGGACCGCCCGGGGTGCGGTCGATGGCTGGGCCGGAGCCACGGGGTACAACCGGGGTCAGGTCATTTACCGGATCGCCGAGACCCTCGAGGACCGTGCCGACACGTTCGTGGACCAGTTGATCGAAACCGGCAGTACCCGGTCCGCAGCCCGCAAGGAAGTCACTTCAGCAACCGACCGTCTTGTCTGGTACGCAGGTTGGGCCGACAAGTTCGCCCAGATATACGGGAACCTGAACCCGGTGGCCGGACCCTTCTTCAACATCTCTTCACCCGAGCCGACCGGAGTAGTGGGAGTCATAGCGCCCGAGGAGCCAGCGTTGTTGGGGCTGGTGACCCGGTTGGCCCCGGTGCTCGTACCGGGCAACACCGCGGTCGTGCTCGCCTCCGAGAAGTCTCCGATGCCAGCGATCACCTTTGCCGAGGTACTCAACAGCTCCGATGTCCCCGCCGGGGTCGTCAACATTCTCACCGGGTACAAGGAGGAGTTGATCGGGATCCTCGCCGATCACATGGATGTCAACGCCGTCGACGCAGGTGGCGCCACGCCTGACCAGGCGCTTCGGGTCCAGGAGGGAGCGGTCCACAACGTCAAGCGTGTCGTGCTCCCATCACATGACGGACCGGCACAGAGCCCCTACCGGATCGCCGCCTTCACCGAGACCAAGACGGTCTGGCACCCAAAGGGTCTCTGAGTACTGAGTACCCAGTACCCAGACCCGAACATCAGTCTTTCGGCGGGGTGTCCCAATCCTGGAAGTCTTCTCCGCATTCCCGGGCGAGGATGTCGAGGGCGGCAACCGCACCGGCACCCGCTGAGATGATCGCCTGGCTCCGGGTGGGCCTCACCGATCTCCCCACCACATAGACACGGCCCATCGACGATCGGTAGGCCTCGTCGACCAGGATTCGCCCGTCCTCGCCGGTGTCGAGACCAAGGGAAAGCGCCAGTGTTGGGTTCTTGCCCTCGGTCAGGATCAGATAGTCACACGGATAGGTCTCGCTCTCCGTACGCACCGACGGCCCATCATCGACTGAGATCACTTCCTCGTCACGGATGACCGCCCCGAAGCCGGTCACCTGTCTCCTCGCGATCTCCTGGAACTCGGTACCGGCGATCTCGGGGATCCCCAGATAGTTGTAGAGGTAGGCGAAGTTCATCGCCGTCTTGCCGAGGCCGAAAACGGTCACCTGATGCCCGTCCTTGGCGAGGAACAGTGCGGCGGACAGACCACCCGGCCCATCGCCAACGATGTTGATTACTGCCATGGTTCTGGCAACGGGTCGTCTGTGCTGGCTATTCCACGATCGGTCGACGGGTGGCAAAGAACACACTGATCAACACCGGGAATCCCGACGTCCGAAGCCTACTGATCCAACCAGCCGACAATCAGCGGCGCGGTGATCTCCGGAGCCTGCAGATCGTTGTGATGGGCCCCAACCACCACCATCAGATCGGCGATGCCGCCTGCATCCTGGATGGCATCCTGGAACTCCTCGGCGAACACCGACGACACCAGCGCATCCAGTTCGGCGTGGATGAGGAGGGTTGGGGGAGCGGTGTATCTCCCGGCGAGGAGGAACGGATTTCCCGCCTCCCACAGGTCGGAGAGAGAGTTGGGTCCACCACCGAAGAAGAGAAGGGGTATCAGTCCGAGTTCGTGGATGTTGTAGGGCCCACCCATTCCGACGAACCGGTCGGGAACACCGTCGCCGTCATAGGGGCATCCGTCTCCATACTCACCTCCGGCGAGGGCGATGATCGCACCAATGTGTGCCCCTGCAGAGTGCCCGACCAGCACCACACTGCCATCGGAATCGGGATGCGTGGCCGCGTAACGAACCGCACAGGCGACGTCGTCGACGGCCCCCGGAAACCCGGGGGTCCTGGTCGTGGCCAGCCTGTACCTGGTGTTCACGGTGAGATAGCCGGAGCGGGTCAACGCCTCGGCGAGTGGTTGCATCGAAGCCGGACTCCCGGATATCCAGCTGCCACCGTGCACCAGCACCACTGCAGGAAATGGTCCTTCACCCTCGGGAACCCGCACCACGCCGTCGAAGCCCACGGGGATCGTGGTCGGGGGCATCGTCGTGGTGGTTGTGGTCGTGGTTGTGGTTGAGGATGTCGTCGTGGTCGTTGGTGGTGCGGATGTGACCGTCGTCGTGCTGCCCGTTGCCGTGCAGGCGGAGACGATGGTGATCGCGAGGATCAGGAGAGGTAGTTGGCTGCCGCCCTGTCGATGTGCCATTCGACCTCCGCCTGTCCATCCCCGAGTCGTCCGGCCGGTGTCTCGCCATTGAGGGAGTCCCTCACTGCCGCCGCCTTGCCCTCGCCGGTTGCCTGGACGATGAGGAGACGGGCAGTCCAGAGGAGGGGGTAGGTGGCCGTGATCCGTGCCTCACCCTGACTCGGAACGTCATTGGCCACGATCCATCGGTCACGTTCGTCGAGGGCGGCGGTACCCGGAAACAGTGATGCGGTGTGGCCGTCGTCGCCCATCCCGAGATGGATCAAGTCGGGGCGGTGGGATTCGTGCACCGAACGGATCACAGACTCGTAATGCTCCGCGGCGTCTTCGGGGTCCATGGTGTCGGACCATCCGGGACGGTGGAATCGGGTGCCGACATGACGGATAAGGGTCTCTTCGGCCATACGTCCGTTGGACCGTTGGTGATCGGGGGGCACCCAGCGTTCATCCGATACCCATGCATCCACTTTGGTCCAGTCGAGATCGATCTCACGGAGGAGCTCATAGGTGGAGATCGGCGTGGTCCCACCGGAAAGGCCAAGCGTGAACCGTCCCGTGGCAGCCCTGATGGCATCCGCGATCCGTGTCGCCACTGCGGACGCGACGTCACCCGGGTTGTCGTGTACGAAGACCTCCATCACCACAACGGTACTGTCGTGTTGTGCCCAAGACTGTTCCCATACCCTGGCCGGAAGGTGAGGTTTCGGGTCGCATCGTCGGATCCGGAGACGATGGTGTACTCCTCGCACACGGTGCCGGGACCGATCAAGACCATCGGTTCATGGTCCTTCTCCGTGACCGGCTGGCGGGGCACGGACTGACCGTGATGACCTTCAATTACGCCTACACCGAGAACGGTTCGAAGCGTCCCGACCCCGAGGCCCGGCTTCTGGCGGTACACCGTGCCGCCGCCGACCATCTCGCCGGTCGGGTCCGACGGGTGTTCCTCGCTGGCCGCTCGATGGGCGGTCGTATGGGCCTGTACCTGGCCGCTGAGGGATGGGAGGCAGCTGGCGTGGTTCTGTACGCCTACCCGCTTCATCCGGCGGGAAGACCCGAGAAGCTGCGGGTCGATCGGTTTGGCGTCGTGCAGGCTCCGATGCTGTTCTTCCAGGGCACCCGGGATGCTCTGGCCCGGATGGACCTCTTCGATCGGCACGTACGACCCCTTCCCAACACGACCATCGAGATCCTGGAGGGCGCCGGTCACTCACCACGTGGCGGCGGATGGACCGAGGAGTCGACCGCCGAGTTCCTCGCCCGGCGGACCGCAGCCTGGATCGAAGGGGTGTAGGAGCGGTGGATGCGATATCCTTCCGTTTCCGATTTTTCCCGCAAGGAGTTTTCTGATGTCGCAAATCACTCTGCAGGCCCACACGGGTCGTGCCCCCGGTTCCCGGGAGTCGAGACGCATACGTCGTGAGGGTCTGACCCCGGCCATCGTCTATGGACTCGGCATGGAACCCGTGGCAGTAGCCGTCGATTCCCACGAACTGCAGCGGGCTCTCCATACCGAATCGGGCACCAATGCCATCATCAACCTGGAGATCGAGGGTGGAGAGACCGTCACCACCATGGCCCGTGTGATCGAGAAGCATCCTTTCCGCAATGAGTACCGCCACGTCGACTTCGTCAAGGTCGACCTGACCAAGAAGATCCAGACCGAGGTCGCTATCCACTTCGAGGGCGATCCGATCGGTGTCCGTGACGGCGGTGTCTTCAGTCCTGCCAGGACCGCGGCGTTGATCGAGGTGCTGGCCACCGAGATCCCGCCGTTCATCGAACTCGACGTCTCCGCTGTGGAGATGGGCGGCGCTCTCCGGATCGCAGATCTCCCGGCGATCGAAGGTGTCGACTATCTCGACGATCCCGAGACTGTGGTGATGTCGATCACAGCACCTGCTGCCGAGGTCGAAGAGCCGGTCGAGGGCGAGGAAGCAGCCGAAGAAGAGGCAGCCGAGGAGGAGACGGCCGAGGATGAAGCTAGTGAGCCTGCTGAGGCCGAAGGCGAAGCCGGAGCTGAAGACTGACCTGAGTGTCATAGTCGGGCTGCGCAACCCCGGCGCCAGGTACGAGGGCACCCGGCACAACATCGGATACGAGATCGTGGCGCGTGTTGCCGGGCGCGCCGGAGTCGAACTGGGTCGGGCACCATCACGGGTCAGTGCGGCCGTCGCCCGGGTCGGATCCACCGAGCGGGCGGCGATGCTGGTGGCACCGTTCAGCTACATGAACGAGTCGGGTCGTGTGGTTCGCTCCGCTCTGGACTATTGGAAGGTACCTCCCGGAAACCTGTTGATAGTCCACGATGACATTGACCTCGCCTTCGCCAGGATGCGACTCCAGGTGGGTGGCGGCAGCGGTGGCAACAACGGCGTCCGGTCCGTCGAAAGTCACCTCGGGACGCGGGAGTTCTCCCGGCTCAAGATCGGAGTCGGTCGTCCACCGGGGAGCATGGACCCGGCCGACTTCGTACTGAAGAGGTTCACCAGGTCCGAAGCTCCTGAGGTCGAGCTGATCATCGAGGACGGGGCGGAAATCGTCGAGACCTGGATCGTCGACCGGACCCGAGCCCAGGAGATGGCCGCTCACCGGGGCAAGAGTGGCTGACTTCGTCGGCGCCATCGATCAGGGGACCACCTCCACTCGTTTCATGGTCTTCGACCGGACCGGGAAGGTGGTAGCCAGCAAACAACAGGAGCATCGTCAGATTTTTCCGAGGCCGGGGTGGGTCGAGCACGACGCCCTGGAAATCTGGCGTGTCACCTGCGCCGTCATCGAGGGCGCCCTGATCGAGGGCGGTCTCACCCCGGGCGACCTGGCCGCAGTCGGGATCACCAACCAGAGGGAAACCACCGTGGTCTGGGATCGCATGTCGGGAAGGCCGGTGGCCAACGCCATCGTCTGGCAGGACACCCGGACCGCCGGTTTATGCACGACTTTCGGGGCTGAGGAGGGACCCGACCGCTTTCGGGCCAGGACCGGGCTCCCCATCGCCACCTACTTCTCAGGACCGAAGATCCGCTGGCTGATCGACGAGTTGGACCTCGGCGACGCTGCCCGGCGGGGGGAGGTTCTGTTCGGCACGATTGACTCCTGGCTAGCCTGGAACCTGACCGGGGGTATGCACGTCACCGATGTGACCAATGCATCCAGGACCCTGCTTTTCGATCTCGCCACCACCTCGTGGGACGCCGACCTGAGCATCGAGATGGGTGTCCCGACGCGCATGCTCCCCGAGGTGGTCGATTCCGTCGGGGAGATCGGGATCTGCACCGGCCCTCTCGAGGGTGTGCCTCTCACCGCCATCCTGGGAGACCAGCAGGCGGCGCTGTTCGGACAGACCTGTTTTGCGCCGGGGGATGCGAAGAACACCTACGGCACCGGAAACTTCATGCTGATGAACACCGGTACGGCGCCGGTTCTGTCCGGGGCCGGACTCCTCACCACCGTGGCCTACCGGTTGAGAGGTCAGCCCACTCACTATGCCCTTGAAGGGTCTGTCGCGGTCACCGGATCTCTGGTTCAGTGGCTGCGGGACAACCTGGGGTTCGCCGCTGACGCCGTCGGGATCGAATCGTTGGCCCGAAGCGTCGACGACAACGGCGACGTCTACTTCGTCCCCGCCTTCTCCGGTCTGTTCGCCCCCTACTGGCGTCCCGATGCCAGGGGTGTGATCACCGGTCTGACCCGGTTCACCAACAAGGGTCATATCGCCCGGGCGGCACTCGAAGCCACCGCCTTTCAGACCCGGGACGTCCTCGAGGCGATGATTTCGGACTCCGGTGTCAACCTGCCCGAGCTCCGTGTCGACGGGGGCATGACCGGCAACGAGCTGTTGATGCAGTTCCAGGCGGACATCCTCGACGTCGATGTGGTCCGACCTTCGAGTCTGGAAACCACCGCTCTGGGTGCGGCATTCGCCGCCGGCCTCGCGGTCGGGGTGTGGTCTGATCTCGAAGAAGTCTCGAGCCTCTGGGCCGAGTCGAGGCGTTGGACCCCCAAGATGACCGGAGATGATCGGGAGCGTCTCATCTCACGCTGGCGGCAGGCCGTGGAACGTTCCCTCAACTGGGTCTAAGCCGGCCCGCTCCGCTTATGATCCCGGTGTGAGTCGAGGATCCCGCCTATCGATGCCTGACGCGCTCGCGCTGTTCCGGATGGTCCTCACCATCCCGATAATGATGCTGGTCAGGGCCGACCACATCGACGGCTATCTGGTTTATGCCGCCATCCTGTTCGCCATCGCTTCGGTCACTGACATCGTTGATGGGTATCTCGCCCGTCGCAGCAGCGGTGGAACCACTCTCGGCGCATTTCTCGATACCACAGCCGACAAGATCCTGGTCACCGGCACACTTCTAGCTCTCGTCTCGGTGGACCATGTCTCCATTTGGCCGGCTTCCATCATCATCTTCAGGGAGTTCGTGGTCATGGCCCTGAGGGGCGTGGTGGCCCAACGTGGTGGGTTGGTCCCACCCTCGTTGTGGGGCAAGGCCAAGGCGTTCACCCAGTACTCGGCCATCTTCCTCGCCTTCCTCCGTCTTCCCGACCGTTGGGGTCCGTGGTATCTCGACCAGTATGTGATGCTGATCGCAGTGGTCGCCACGGTGGGCTCCATGTGGGGCTACCTGGTCGCCTTCTGGGAGGGCATCCGGTCCGAGCCGGTCAAGTCCTGAGCCGATGAGGGTCGCAGTCACCGGTGGCACCGGGGTGGTGGGGAGCGCAGTGGTTCGACACCTGGTCGAGGATGGTCATGAGGTCCGGGTCCTGGTCCGGTCCGCTGACGCTGCTCAGGCTGTATCCGAACAGGGCGCCGAGGCTCTGATGGGGAACCTCATCGATCCGGCCAGTCTTGACCGGCTGGTCACCGGGTGCGACTGGGTGTTCAACGTGGCCGGTGTCAACGAGTTGTGTCCGCTCCATCCGGAATTGCTCTGGAAGGTGAATGTCGAGGGTGCCCGTCAGGTGCTCGCGGCGTGCCAGCGTGCGGGTGTCGGCCGTCTGATCCACACCTCCTCGGCGGTGACGATCGGTGAACGGGAAGGCGAAGTGGGTGATGAATCCACCGTTCACCGGGGCTATTACCTCTCGGTCTATGAACGGACCAAGGTCGAAGCCGAGGCCGCGATCCTTTCCGGCAGGGGAGGTCTTGATGTCGTCGTGGTCAACCCGTCATCAGTGCAGGGACCGGGACGTGCCACCGGCACCGGCCAGCTTCTCCTCGCTGCCGCCGGAGGCAGGATCCCGTTCGTTGTCGACTTCACCTTCTCGGTCGTAGACATCGACGATTGTGCCCGCGGCCACCTCCTTGCTGCCAGGCAGGGGGTGACGGGGGAGCGTTACATTCTCAGCGGCGGCACCCTCAGCGGTCTCGAGGCCCTGACCCTCCTCAACTCGCTCACCGGTCACAAGCGCCACTACAGGTTTCTCCGACGGGGTGTCCTCAAAGGTGTCGGTGCGCTGGTGGGCCCGGCATTTCGTTTGGCGGGGCGTCAACCGCCGGTGTGTTCCGAGAGTGTCAGGGTGCTCCTGCACGGTCATCGGTATAACGCGTCGAAATCGGTCCGAGAGCTCGGTCTGGAGTACACCCCGGTCGAGGAGACCTTCCGCCGGACCGTGCAGTGGTTCCAGGAACAGGGTCTTCTCGACCAGCCCTAAACGCCGAGTCTGCCTGGCTCTTCAGGTGCCCCTGGCCTGTGGAAAAGAATTCGAAACAAGGTGGTTGACATGCGCGGGCGGGTTCGTTATGAACGAACACATGTTCGATTCAACAACTGAACACCAAGGACATGCAGACGATCTGGATCTGGTATTCCCACCGGATGCTCCGCGTGACGGGTTCGATCTCTTCTGTCGTGAGGTCGGTGGCGAGCAGGCACGACATCTGACGCCTGAAATCGCGACCCGAACCCCGGATACTGCCCTTTTTGACCTGGTATCAGGTGTCGACCGTGATGACCTCAGCGGTTTCGACCTGGTCAACCTGATGAAGGCCCAAGCCCGTCTGGTCGCCCACCTGCAGGGTGAGCTGATGACCACTATCGCCGCGATGGCGTACCGATCCGATCCCGGTCACGGAGTCTCTCAGGCACCATTCGAGTATGTGGCCGACGAGGTGGCGGCGGCCCTTCGTTGCACTCGCCGGGGAGGCGAGACACAGGTGTATCTCGCCCTCCAGTTGAGCCACTTTCCGCAGGTCCTGAAGATGTTGGTAGCGGGTGACATCGACCTTTACCGGGCTGGCGTGATCATCGAGACCACTCGACATCTTTCAACTGAGTCAGCCAACGATGTGGTCGATCGCGTCATCGCCTCGGCTCCTGAGCTGACCGCAGGTCAGCTTCGTGCGCGGCTTACCCGTTTGTGCATGGAGGCATGTCCCCAAGATGCCATGCAGCGGCTGGAGACCGGCATCGAGCAGCGCCGGGTGATCGTCAGTGCGAACCACGATGGGACTGCCAATCTCCTCTTGCTCTCCATTGCCCCGGAACAGGCCATGGCTGCACGACGACGGATCAATCGCCTGGCACGACGTCTCAAGACCAAGGGTGACACTCGCAACTCCGACCAGCGACGTGCCGACGTTGCGCTCGATCTCCTTCTAGCCGGTAGCGAAGAGATCGGAAACCGCGCTCACGTCGACATCGTGGTAGATCTCGGCACTCTGGTTGGTCTCAACGACGCCCCTGGCGAGATTCCCGGGTTCGGTCCCGTCGTTGCCGAGATCGCCCGCAACGTGGTGGATCGTCAGCATGGTGCGAAATGGGACTACACCATCATCCATAACGGAGAAGCCGTCGACACCGGGACTCTCCGACGTCGACCAAAGGAATCCCAGCGGCGGACGGTGATATCCCGTCACCCAACGTGCATCTTTCCCGGCTGCCGGATGCCGGCCAGGGACAGCGACCTCGATCATCGACAGGACTATGCCCGTGGAGGTCCGACGTCAGAAGCGAATCTCGCACCGTTGTGCCGCCATCACCATCGCCTCAAACATCGGTCTCCCTGGAAGGTGAAACCTTTGGGTCCCGGAGAGTACGAGTGGGTCAGCCGTCTCGGGCATGAGTACCGGGTGTCGCCAGATCGGGCGTCACCGGTACCATCGGCCATGTCGGAATGACCGCACCCCTTGCGCCACTCCTCACCCGCTGGCATCGAACACCCTCCCCCGACCTGGGAGCGGTGTGGGCCGTCGCGCCCGGAGCGAGAGCCTTTGCGATAGCCGGACTGTTCGAACGTCTCGAGGAGACCCTCCTCGTGGTTATCCCCGGAGAGGCCGATGCCGAGGAGCTGGTCGACGATCTCAGACTGTTCACCGACCGTGTCCTGTTCTCGCCCGCTTGGGAGACCCTGCCTTTCGAACACGTCTCTCCGAACACGGTCACGATGGCACAGCGCGCCCGGGCCAGGCATGCCCTCACCGGCCCCGCCCCGGTGATCGTCGTGGCCAGTGTTCGCAGCGCCATTCAACGGCTCAGTCCGTCGAGCGTCGACCCGATCGTGATCCGAAAGGGCGATGTGATCGAACAGGACGACCTCGCCCGTCAGCTTGCGTCTCTCGGCTATCAGCGGACCGATCGGGTGGAAGCCCGTGGGGAGTTCGCGGTTCGCGGTGGGATCGTCGACGTGTTCCCGGCACAGGGTGACCATCCGGTTCGTCTCGACTTCTGGGGAGACCAGATCGACGACCTCAGGACGTTTTCGGTTGCGACGCAACGTTCCGAGGATCCGGTCGGCGAGGTTCTGGCGTACCCGGCCCGCGAGGTCCGACCCGATGATGGGATACGAGAGACGGCACGTGACCTTCTCAGAACCGCCCCGTGGGCAGCTTCGACCTGGGACCGACTGGCTGAGGGGCTGGTGTTCGCTGGAATGGAGTCCTGGCTTCCATGGCTCGTGGAGGCGAGGAGCCTCATCGATGAGATACCCCAACGTGGCCATCTGATCCTGGTCGAACCGACCCGTTCATTTGACCGCGGTCGCGACCTGATCAAAGAGGAGGCCGAGTTGGCGGCCGCTCTAGCCCCCACCTGGGGTGAGTCGGCCCCGGCCGCGGGCGATCATCCTCCCCTCTTCATCGACCTGGAAGAGACGCTCGAGGGCAGACGGCATCTCCGGCTTCCCACTGTCCCGACCGGGCCGGACGATCCGAAGCTGGAGGTGGTGGGACTCGATGCCACCGCCGGGGACGCCGAGTCGGTGGCAAGAGGTCTCAACCGTCTCATCGGCCGGGAAATCATCACCGTGGTGGCCATGGACGGGGATGCCGCCGCCGACAGGGTTGCGCGGGTACTCGGAGAGAACGGACTGGTCCTGGAACGCCTCGATCGTTTGGTCAACCCCCGGTCCGGGGTCGTTCCCATTGGCATCCATCGGGGATTCATCGCTCCCGAGGTCGGGGTTGCGGTTCTCGGGGAACAGGAGATCGCCGGTCGACGGCGTGCGCATCGTCGCACCGCCCGCACCGGTGTCGCCGCCCCCCAGCAGTATCGCGACCTCAACGAAGGTGACTATGTCGTTCATCACCAGCACGGGATCGGCCGTTTCGAAGGTCTGGTGTCGCGGACGATGGTCGGGGTGGAGAGGGACTACCTGGTTATCGGATATGCCGGTGGGGACCGTCTCTATGTCCCGGTCGACCAGCTCGCTGCGGTCAAGCGGTACACCGGTGGTGAAGCCCCCCGGATCTCCCGGATGGGTGGCAAGGACTGGTCGGAGCAGAAGGCGAGAGTTCGCAAGGAGGTGGCTGCGGTGGCCGCCCAGGTGGTCGAGCTACATCGTCAGCGTGCCCTGGCGACGGGTCATGCCTACGCCGAAGACACCCCATGGCAACGGGAGATGGAGGCTGCCTTCCCGTTCGAGGAGACCCACGACCAGCTGACGGCTATCGAAGAGGTCAAGAAGGACATGCGGGACCAACGCCCGATGGACCGTCTCATTTTCGGGGATGTCGGATTCGGCAAGACCGAGGTTGCGATCCGTGCCGCGTTCAAGGCCGTCCAGGACGGCCGACAGGTGGCGGTGCTCTGTCCGACCACCCTTCTCGCCCAGCAGCATCACCAGACCTTCAGCGAGCGCTTCGCCCCATACCCGATTCGGGTCGAGGTGCTGTCCCGGTTCCTTACAGCCAAGCAGCAGAAGGCAGTGGTCGCAGGGCTGGCCACCGGAGAGGTGGACGTTGTGATCGGAACCCACCGGCTCCTCTCCGATGACATCGCATTCAAGGATCTGGGACTGCTCGTAATCGACGAGGAGCAGAGGTTCGGGGTCAATGCGAAGGACGCCATCAAGCGACTCCGGGTCGGTGTTGACGTCCTCACTCTCACCGCCACTCCGATCCCGAGGACTCTGGAAATGGCGTTGACAGGGATCCGGGATGTTTCCCATATCCGCACGCCCCCCGAGGACCGTCACCCGATCCTGACCTATGTCGGACCGTACGACGAGCAGGCGGTGGCGGCGGCGCTCCGGCGCGAGTTGCTTCGGGAAGGGCAGGTGTTCTACGTCCACAACCGGGTCAGGTCGATCGACCGCGCCGTGGCCCGGCTCCGTGAACTGGTACCCGACGCCCGCTACGTCGTGGCCCACGGTCAGATGTCAGAAGGTCAGCTCGAACAGGTGATGATCGACTTCTGGAACGGCGAATACGACGTCCTGGTGGCGACCACGATCATCGAATCGGGTCTCGACCTGCCCAAGGTCAACACACTGATCGTGGAACGCGCCGACCTGCTCGGGCTCGCCCAGCTCTACCAGCTTCGGGGTCGGGTGGGGAGATCGACTCAACGGGCGTACGCCTACCTGTTCCACCCCGCCGACCAGTCGCTGACCGAGGAGGCACACCGTCGTCTCGAAGCGATCGGTGAGGCCACCGATCTCGGGTCCGGGTTCCAGCTCGCCCTCAAGGACCTCGAGATCCGCGGTGCCGGCTCGATCCTCGGTGAAATCCAGAGCGGACACATCGCCGCGGTCGGATTCGACCTGTATGCCGAATTGGTGGCCGAGGCGGTGTCCGAACTCCAGGGACGTCCCATCGAAGACATCGGTCCCCCGGAGGTGCGGATCGATCTTCCCATCGACGCCCATATCCCGGAGAGCTACATCGCAGATCAGGAGCTCCGTCTCGAGGCATACCGGAGGCTTGCCGCCACCACCACCGCGGCAGAGGTAGAGGATGTGGTCAACGAGTGGAGAGACCGTTTCGGGGAACCACCGCCGACAGCACAGGCGCTCTT